>VBPB01000188.1 GCA_005893365.1 Candidatus Eiseniibacteriota bacterium | reverse complement strand
CCACGGTCGGGCCCTGCAGGCCGCCGCCCCAGAGGATGAGGCCGGGGAAGCGGGTGGCATCGGGATAGCGCAGGTCCCAGGCGAAGCGGTTGAGGCCGGCCTTGGCGGGGATCTTCGTGACGGGCGGGCGGCGTCCGAAGCCGCCCTCCTCCTCACCGCCGGCGGGCTGTCCTTCCAAGGGCGGGTCGCCCTTGCTCGAGAACTTGCGGATCAGCTTGCCTTGCTCGTCCAGGAGCTCGAGCGTGATCTCGTCCTTCTCGCCGACCTCCTTCTGCAGCCGGTAGTAGACGACCGCGCCGAACGGCGGATTGGCGCCGGCGCCGCGTCCGCCGCCCCCGCCGAACATCGACGCCGGCGACGGCTTGAACAGGTACGCGTCACCGGTCGCCGCCTCGGTCGTCAACTGCCGCAGCGGGGCGATGTCGTCGAGGATCCAGAACGCGCGCCCCTGGGTCGCGACCACCAGGTCCTTGTCCTTGATGACCAGGTCGGTGATGGGCACCACCGGCAACGCGCCGCGCGCCTCGCCGTCGGGCTTGACGATGTCGGCGATCAGCCCGGGGCGGTTGAGCCGCAGCGGACGCCAGCGCACGCCTTCGTCCAGCGAATAGTAGAGGCCGGTCTCGGTGCCGCAGAAGAGCAGCCCCTTGCGCACCGGGTCCTCACGCACCACGCGCACGAACCCGAGGTCGAGCGGCAGGTTGCCGGTGATCGAGCGCCAGGTCTTGCCGTAGTCGTGGGTGACGAACGCGTAGGGCTTGTAGTCGTCGAGCTTGTAGCGGTTGGCGGCGACGTAGGCCGTGCCCGCGTCGTGGGGGCCGGGATCGATCTGGCTGATCATGCTCCACGGCGGCAACGCCGGCGGCGTCACGTTCTGCCAGGTCTTGCCGTCGTCGCGCGATACGTGCACCTGGCCGTCGTCCGAGCCCACCCACAGCAGGCCTTTGGCGATCCGCGACTCGGCCATCGCGAAGATGGTGCAGTAGTACTCGATGCTCGTGTTGTCCTTGGTGATCGGCCCGCCCGAGGACCCGAGCTTGGTCTTGTCGTTGCGGGTGAGGTCGGGGCTGATGACCTCCCAGCTCTGGCCTTCGTTCTTGGAGCGGTGGAGCACGTTCGACGCGGCGTAGACGGTGTTGGCGTCGAACGGCGAGACCACGATCGGGAAGGTCCACTGGAACCGGTACTTGGCCCCCTCGGCGCCCCAGCCCATCGGGTTGTCGGGATAGGGATTCACGTTGCGATGCTGCCCGGTGCGGTGATCGAGGCGCGTGATGAGCCCGTCGTACGAGCCGGCGTAGACCACCTCGGCGTCCCCGGGCTTGGGCGCGATGAAGCCGCTCTCGCCGCCCCCGACCGGGTACCAGTCGGTGCGGCCGATGCCGCCGCCGTCGGTGCGGCTGGCGATGCACACCGTGCTGTTGTCCTGCTGGGCGCCGTAGACCTTGTACGGGAACGCGTCGTCGGTGATGACGTGGTAGAACTGCGCGGTCGGCTGGTTGTCCTCCTGCGTCCACGAGAGATCGCCGTCGAAGGTGACGTTCACACCGCCGTCGTTGCTCTCGATCATCCGCTGCGCGTCGCGCGGGTCGACCCACAGGTCGTGGTTGTCGCCGTGCGGCGTGGCGACCGCGCGGAAGGTGCGCCCGCCGTCGCCCGAGCGCATGAACTGGACGTTGAGCACGTAGACGCCGTCGAGGTTCTGCGGGTCGGCGACGATGTGGGTGTAGTACCAGGCGCGCTGCCGCAGGCTGCGGTCCTCGTTGGTGCGCCGCCAGGTGCGGCCGGCGTCGTCGGAGCGGTAGACGCCGCCCTCGTCCGCCTCGATCGCCGCCCACACGCGGTCCGAGTTGACCGGCGAGACCGTGACCCCGATGCGGCCCCACAGGCCCTTGGGCAGGCCCTCGCCGGTGAGCCGCTTCCAGGTGTCGCCGCCGTCCACCGACTTCCAGAGCCCGCTCCCGGCCCCGCCGCTCTCGAGACTCCACGGCGTGCGGTAGACCTGCCAGGTGGTGGCGTACAGGATGCGCGGGTTCTTGGGGTCCAGGCCCAAGTCCACCGCCCCGGTGCTGTCGTTGACGAACAGCACGCACTTCCAGCTCTGCCCGCCGTCGCGGGTGCGGAACACACCGCGCTCGTGGTTGGGGCCGAAGGTGTGGCCGAGGGCGGCGACGTAGACGACGTCGGGGTCGCGCGGGTCGATGCGCACCCTCCCGATCTGGCGCGAGTCGCGCAGGCCCACGTTCTTCCAGGTGCGCCCCGCGTCCACCGACTTGTAGACCCCGTCCCCGTGCGAGACGTTGCCGCGGATACACCCCTCGCCCATGCCGGCGTAGAGCACGTTGGGGTCCGACTCGCTGACCGCGACCGCCCCCACCGAGCCGGTGCCGAGCTGGCCGTCGGCCATGTTCGTCCACGACACGCCGCTATCGACGCTCTTCCAGATGCCGCTGCCCGTGCCGCCGAAGTAGTAGACGTTGCGCTGGCCCACCACGCCGGTCACCGCGGTCACGCGCCCGCCGCGCAGCGGACCGATGTTGCGCCATTCGAGGCCGGCGAGCTGGGACTGGTCGAAGGGATCCATCGCGCCCGCGGGCTTGGCCGCCTCGGTGGCAGCTGACGACGGTCGGCCCGTCGCGAGGACGGAGGCCAGCAGGCCGAGCGTCCACGCCAGGCGGCTCTTGATTCGCACGCGCATCATGGGAGTACCTCCGAGCCCGAAGTCTCGTGATCAGCCAGGGAAGGCGGGACGGTACTGCGCGGGCCGCGGCACTGGCAACCGCGCGGCGCCCGGGCGCGGAATCAGCGCCCACGAGCGCGGGGGCCGTGTGCCTCGCCGGGCCGTGTTCATGCGGGTGCTCACGCTCAGCGCGATCCTGATCCTCTGGTGGTCCTGTGCCGCCGCCCAGGACTCCTGTGTCGTGCACGGGCATGTCCTCGGATGCGACGGGAAGCCCATGCGCAGCGCCTTCGTGCGTCCCTTCGGTCCGGGTCGGAGCGGTCATCTCGCCGCGGCCACGCCGGACGGAGAGTTCCAGGTCGCGTTCCCGCGGCCGGGCGGCTATTTCCTCGTCTTCGGAGGCGTTCACCACCAGACGCTGTTCATGCCGCTGCTCATCGAGCGGCCGGGGCCGCTCGAGCTGACGGTGCGGCTCAGCGCGGCCAGCTACCGCAGTTCATTTGATAGCGTCCAGGTCGTCGGCGATTTCAACGACTACAAGTCCGAAGGCGCCCTGCCGATGAGCCGACGGACGGACGGGACGCTGATCGCCAGCGTGCCGTGCGACCGCGACACGCTCCGGTACCAGCTCCTCGGCGTCCAGACCGGAACGTTACCCATCTGCGGCACGCAGGCGGACACCTTCCTCGTGGACCGCAGGAATCCGATGCTGGGGAACCAGAGCAACAGCTTCATCTCGGTGCTGAAAGCGGAGCGCAAGCCGGTCCAGGTCGTCTTCGACCCGGCGCGGCTCCCGCGCGGCTATGACGAGCCGGTCATCACCTTCGCCGACCCGCTCCGCGTGGCCGCCCGGATCGTCGACATCAGCCAGGACATGAGCCGACGCGGGCGCCGCATCTCGGACGCCCTTGCGGCGGCCAAGGCTGCGGGCCGCGCGGACAGCTTCCATTGGGATGCGTCGCCCGACCTGAAGTCGCTCGCGACCGAGATCGACGGAGAACGAGCGACCCTGACACGAGCGTACCTCCTCCTCAACTACGTCCATCTGGCCGTGTACGCTCCGGATTCCACAAAGGCACGGCGCATCCTCGCCGAGATCCCACCGGACTCTCCGGTCTGGTCGCTGGAGTGGGGCGGGCCGGACAAAACGTTCTACGATATCGGGCAGATGGCGAAGCGCCCCGCGCTCTGGCGCGACTACGGAGAGCGGGTGGTTGCCGCCCATCCCGACTCCAGCGTCCGTGCCGCGTTCCTCTACGACCTCCTCGAGGAAGCCCAGAAGTCAGGGGACAAGGAGCGCGCGGGTCGTTACTACACCCAACTCGTCGGCGACTACGCGGGGAGCCAGTACGCCGATTGGTCGAAGAAGCAATATGGTCCTAACCGGGCGGTCATGGTTCACAAGCCATGCCCGGATTTCGCCCTGGCGGGGCTGGAGGACTCCGCCCGCGTCTACCGCGCCGCCGACTTCAAGGGGAAGTACGTCCTGATCGACTTCTGGGCGACGTGGTGCGGGCCGTGTGTGGGCGAGCTCGCGTCCTTGCATCGTGCCCACGAGAAGTTCAAGGGCCGCGGCCTCGTCATCCTCAGCGTGTCGTTCGACGAGAAGCGCGAGACGGTGAAGCGGTTCCGGTCCGGCAAGTGGCCGATGCCGTGGCTCCACGCGTTCCTGCCGAACGGATTCGCGAGTGGGGTGGCCGCCGCGTTCGAGATCGTCGGCATCCCGAGACCGATCCTGATCGGTCCCGATGGAACCATCGTCGCCGTGGACGAGGACCTTCGAGGCGAGAAGCTGGATGGCACGTTGGCGCGCGCGCTGGGCGGCGATGCGGGCCGGCTCGGCCCGCGCGGCGCCCTTACTGCACCATCATCACCGCGCATGCCGCGCTGGTCGCGCCCGTCCCAGGTGAGGTCGCGACGGCCCGCCGGCAGGTCGCCGTCGTAGACCGTGCGCACCCGCTCGCCGTTCGCCCGGAACACCCTCACGCTCACGCGCGCCGCGCGCGGCAGGGCGACGGTGAAGCTCAGCGCCCCCGAGGTGGGGTTGGGCACGGGCGGACCCAGCTCGAAGTCGCTCACCTCGCCCGAGCCGCCGACCCCCGCGGGCGAGGCGATGGTCGTCTCGCTTTGGTGCGCGTTGTTGGTCCACACCGCCGCGCCCGTGGTCAGCCCGTAGTCAGCCGCGTTCGTGACGCTCTGGGCGGTCGCGGCGTTCTTGAACTGGAGCGCCTGCAGGCTCGTGGACGGCAGCGGCCCCGCGAACGGCGGATTGGCATTCCCGTCGGCGTCGTTGGTGAGCGAGACCGTCCCAGGACCCGTGTAGCCCGCGCCGCCCCAGCTCAAACGCCAGTAGATGGTGCCGAAGTCGTCCTCGAACGTGAGCGAGCCGGCCGCGAGGTACGTCGCCGGGATGAGACTGGCCATCGTGAAGTCCGGCGCCTGCACCGGATTCACCAGGGTCTGGAACGCCGTGCTCGTAATGAGGACGCGGTCGCCCGCCACGCCATTGGTCACGTTTGTCGTCAGGTCGAGGATCAGGATCGGATTCAGCCCGGCGGCGTCGCGCACCTTGATCCGCGACTGGCTCACGAGGTTCTGGCCTGCGGAACGCATGCGCAACTGGATCGCCTGAGCGTTGACGTTGCCGTTCACTCCGCCGATGACCTGCTCGATCTGCATCAGATGGAATGTGGCATGGGCCGGCCGCGTGCTGATGAGTCCGATGACCAGGCTGGCGAGCAGTACCGTGGATCGCCTGAAGTTCATGCGGGATGGGCCTCCGGCGGCTCGGGGTGTAGGGCAGACGGCGACGAGCGACCCGCTTGGGGGAAGCGGGACGATACCAATGGTAGCGCCTCACCGGTGCGCCACCAAGGGCCGCGTCCGGCCTCGGGATTCGCGTTCCGCAAGGTCGGATTGCCACACCCGAGGCGTGCCGTGCACGCCGGGACCCGCCAACGGCCCGTAAGTGCTTGGACCATGGCCCGGAGCGCATCGGCACGACCCTTGAATGGATTCAGGGCGGATCGAGCGCACCCTCCCAGACACCCGAGGCAGGAGACACCGATGGACACCGCAAATCGAAAGACCCTGCGCCTGACGGATCGCATCCTGATCGGCGCGTTCCTGTTGCTCGCCCTGATGCTGATCGGCATCGGAGCCGCCCGTGCCGCGGAGATCGTGCCGTCGGTCGGGCTGGCGCGCACCACCTCCGGCGACGGCAGCGTCAAGGCCTTCGGCGGGGTGGCGTTGCGCGCCTCGGTGCTGCCGATGATCAAGACCGAGCTCGGCGTCGCGTATCGGAGCGAGCCCTACTTCAACGGCGACCTGAACGTGAAGATGGTGCCGGTCACCGCCTCGGCGTGGTTCACCGGGTTGCCGATGTTCTACGTCGGCGGCGGGGTCGGCATCTACCGCACCACCTACGACTACAAGGCCTCGCTCGGACTTCAAGATCAGACGAGCCACGAGTTCGGCACCCACGTGGGCGGCGGGCTCGGGTTCCCGCTCGTGCCGGGCATCGCCTCGCTCGACCTCAACGCGCGCTACGTGCACCTGCGCGACCAGGGCAGCCCGCTCGACCCCAACGGCTTCACGCAGAGCTTCGTCAGCACCGCGCTGGGAGTGGCGATCAAGTTCTGACGGAGGTGTGCCGGCGGGCGCGCGGCAGTGCGTTCGTCGGACGGCGGGCGCGTGAATCCCGATCACCTCCCGGGACCACGCGGCGGCGGGGTTGATGAGGCCCCGCCGCCATCAGCCCGTCCGCCGTGTTACTTCCACCCCTCGCGCACCGCCCGGTCGTACGCCCCCCAGTAGGGATCGGGCTCGGGCTCGCGGAGGGTGCGCACCGTCCCGTCCGGCGCGGTGAGCCAGAGCTGCCCGCTGCCGGCCAGCACCTCCCCCACCTCGGCGGCGGCGATGCCCTGGTCTGCGAGTGAGCCCAGGACCGCGGAGGCGAAGGCGGGGCGGACCGTGGCGATGAGCGTCCCCTCGGACAGGGTCCACAGCGGATCGATATCGCCCCAGGCGGCGCACGCCGCCCGGGCCTCGCGCGAGAGCGGGAGGCGCGCGGCCGCCACGCGCAGGTCGCGGCCCGACGCCCGGGCCAGCTCCAGCAGCCCGCCCAGCACGCCGCCCTCGGTCGCGTCGTGGAGCGCCGACACGCCCCGGTCGCGCACCCCGACGCGCAGCGCCGCGCGGCAGTCGGCCACCACGCTCACCTGGGCCAGCGCGGCGCGCGCGCGGGCGAGTGCCGCCTCGGCCTCGGGGCGGCTCATCCCGTCGGCCGCCAGCGCCGCGGCCAGCCGCGCGGGGATGAGATGGGCGGCCACCGCGGTCGCCTCGATGGCGCAGCCCTTGGTGACGATGACCCGGTCGCCCGGGGCCGCCATCGCCGGCGCCAGGTAGCGCCCCTCGTCGCCCACGCCGATCAGCGTGGCCCCGCCGATGACCGAGCCGCCGCCGCCCGGGTAGCGCCCGGTGTGGCCCGCGACCACCGCCACCTCGAGCCGCGCCCACTCGTCGCTCATCGCCTGCCAGAAGGCGCCGAGATCCTCGTCGCTCAGCGCGGGCGGCAGGTTGAGATCGACCGTGGCGTAGGCGGGCGGGATGCCGCTGGTCCACAGGTCGGAGGCCAGCAGGTGGCAGGCGAGCCGCGCCGAGGCGGCGGGACCGAGGCACGGGATCACCGAGAGCGGATCGGTGGTGAGCGTCATCACCCGCCCGGCGCCGAGCCGGACCACGGCGCAATCGCCGCCCAGCGCCGGTCCGACCAGCACCTCGGGGCGCGCGGCGCCCAGATGGGGCGCGATCAGGCGCTCGAAGACGGCGGGCGAGAGCTTGCCGAGCGTCGGCCCGGCGCCGCCCCGCGGCTCGCCGCCCGCGGGCACGGTCACGAGCGCTTGAGCTTCATCGTCATGTAGATCTCGTCGAAGCGCTGGGCGCCATGATCGGTCGCCTCCGGCTCGCGGCCCCACTGCTTGAATCCCAACCCCTCAAAGAGCCACCGTGCCTCGGGCGAGTTCTCGCTGACACCGAGGTCGAGGTAGTCCACCCCCGCCCAGCCGCGCCCACACCGGATCGCTGCCGACACCACCGCCCGGCCGAGCCCGCGGCGGCGATGCGCCGAGTCGACGTACACGCCCCAGATCCGCGCGCGGTGCGCGAACTTCTGCGCCCGCATCCGGGTGATGCCGGCGGCGGCCACCAGGTCGGGCTGCCCGGGCGTCAGGCCCCACGAGTAGGCCGTCGCGATGGCCAGCACCGCGTGCTGATCGTCGGCGAACATCCGGGCGTAGACATCGTGGGCCACCCCCTGCTCGTTGTCCGGGCCCGCGTCGAACGCCCAGGGGGCCTCGGCGAGCATCTTCCGGCGCAGCCGCGCGTACCGCTCGGCGTCGGCCGGCGTCAGACGGATGGGCGTGGGGGCGGATGGGGGCATCGGAGGCGGTCCGGTCAGATCATCCGAGGTGGGCGCACGGCCATCAGTCCAGCGTCGGACCGTAGATGACGGCGTTGAGCAGCAGCCGCTCGGTCGAGCGCCAGAAGAGTCGGAACGCGGGCGAGCCGGCGATCATGATGACGTGTCCGTCGCCGGTCGGCTCGTCCACCGCGAAGGCCGCGCCTCTCATGCGGCGCTCGGTGTCGGGCCAGGTCCAGCCCGTGAGCGTCAGCGGCTCGCGGTCGAACTTGAGCGGGTTGGCGCCCTCCTTCGAGGCCCGGAGGAACAGCCGCCCCTGCACCAGCACCGGGATGCGCGGCGTGGTGTAGCCGTAGGCGAGGAAGTGCCGCGGGTCGAGGGTCGCCCAGAACACGGTGCCGGGCAGGTACTCGGGCCGGCGCTCCTCCTCGCGCACGCTGTCGGCGGGCGCCTTGTCGTCGTCCTCGTCCTTCTTGTCCTTGTCGCTCGGCGGCTTGACCCCCACCGCGCGCGCCGTCGAGAGCCCGACGTTCTTGAGCGTCGGGAACTCGGCCGCGTCGTCGAGGCACACCAGCGTCCCGCCGGCCGAGATCCAGTCCTTGAGCGTGCTGATGCCGCCGTCGCCCAGGGCGCGGGCGATCGCACCCGGGCTCCCATCCGGGAGGATGACCACGTTGTAACGGCTGAGCTCGGCGCCCGCGAGCGCCGAGACGCGGAGTGCGGTGAAGCGCACGCCCAGCCTTCGCTCGAACAGGAACCAGAGCCAGCCATACGAGGTCGGCGAGACCGAGCCGTCCACCAGCATGGCGACGCGCGGCCGCTTGAGGCTCGCCACCGCCTCGGAGCCGACGCCGGTGTCGCCGCGGTCGGTGTAGGCGGTGTGGAGTGCGGTGACGACGACGTCCGAGCCGCGCGCCAGCTCGTTGATGCGGGCGTGCAGGCGCTCGGGGTTGCGCTCGACGCGGGCGATGAACGAGCCGCGCGGGAAGTCCTGGCCTTGGGCGCGCAGCGGCCTCACCGCGGTCGCCACCTTGAAGTCCTCCTGCATCAGCCGCAGCGCCAGCCGCAGCGCCCCGTCGCCCTGGCAGCTCCATACGTAGGCCGTGGTCGCCGGGCCGCCCTCGACGCGGCCGGTCAGGTCGCGCAGCGCGTGGCCATCCGGGCCGGTCAGCGTCCTGGGGCCGGCGCGGCTCGTGCGCGCCGGCATCGGCACGCCGACCGCGAGCGAGTCCGGCGTGGTCTCGGCGCTGGCGTCGGGCTGCGTCGGATCGGGCGGCTGCAGCATGACGCCGCCCTGGGGCAGGTCGCGCACCGCGTACGCCGGCACGCCATAGGCGACCGGCAGCGACCAGGCGGTGATGTCGTAGAAGTCGTAGTCCTCCTTGGGCGCCCGCTTGCCGCGCCGCAGGTTGCGCGCGTACTTGTCGAGTTGGGCGCGCGCGAAGACCGAGTCCACCGGCGCGTCGCGCTCGATGAGCGTGCGGGCGAGCCGCCCCGCGGGTTGCGCCAGGTCGACCACGAACGCCCCGCCCGCGAACTCGCGCGGCGCCCACGGGGCCTCGGGGCCACGCGGCGTGCCGGCGCGCCCAGGCGGCTCGGGCTTGGCGGCGGGCTTGGCACCCTTGTCGCCCTTGTCGCCGCTCTTGCCCGCCTCGCCCGCCTCCGCCGCGATCTTGGTCCCGCCGCCGGGCGCATCGGCCCACAGCGGGCGGGCCGCGGCGCTGCGGAGCGGCCCCGGCACCCACTGCACCTCGACGCCGGTATTGAGCAGGTTCTCGGCGAGCGCCGCCGCACGCGCCATGTCGCCGCCGGGATCGAGCACGAACGCGCG
>VBPB01000174.1 GCA_005893365.1 Candidatus Eiseniibacteriota bacterium | reverse complement strand
TGATGGTGTTGTTGAAACTCGCCTGCACGTGCGCGACGCCCGTGGTGCTCACCTTGCGGTCGCGCTTGCGTGTCTTCTTCACATCCGCCACTCGAAACCTCCGTGCGGGCCTTGAGGCCCCTCGATCAGCTCTTCTTCGCCGCCGGGGCCGGCTTGGCCGCCGCCGTGGGTCGCTTCATCCCGCCCGCCGTCTTCTTGGGGCCCTTGCGGGTGCGGGCATTGGTCTTGGTGCGCTGGCCGTGGACCGGCAGCCCGCGGCGGTGACGCAGGCCGCGGTAGGCGCCGATATCCATCAGCCGCTTGATGTTCATGGCGACCTCGCCGCGCAGCGCGCCCTCCACCTTGTAGTCGCGCTCGATGATGGTGCGCAGCTTGCCGCTGTCCTCGTCGCTCAAGGCCTTGACCCGGACATCGGGGCTCACGCCGGACTGCGCCAGGATCTTGCGCGCCGTCGTGCGGCCGATGCCGAAGATGTAGGTGAGCGCGACCTCGATGCGCTTATCCGCCGGAAGATCGACGCCCGCGATTCGTGCCACGGAACCTCCCTCCTTAAGCTACTTCTGACGCTGCTTGTGCCGCGGATTGCGCTTGCAGATCACGCGGATGACGCCCTTGCGACGCACCAGCTTGCAGTGCTCGCAGATCTTCTTCACCGATGAACGAACCTTCATACGCTGCCTCCCACCCGGGCGCGATGCCCCGGGCCCTACTTGTATCGATACACGATGCGCCCGCGGGACAGGTCGTACGGCGAGAGCTCGACGGTGACCTTGTCGCCGGGGAGGATCTTGATGAAGTGCATCCGCATCTTGCCCGAGATGTGCGCCAGGACGACGTGCTTGTTCTCGAGTTCGACCCGGAACATCGCGTTCGGGAGCGGCTCGATGACCGTGCCCTCGACCTGGATGCCTTCTTCTTTCGCCAATACCACCTCTGACCTAGGGTGCATCCACGCGGGACAGGATGTCGGGACCCTCCTGCCCCACCGCCACGGTGTGCTCGAAGTGGGCGCTCAGCCGCCCGTCCTTCGTCACCACCGTCCAACCATCCGGCTGCGTCATCACCTCCGGCACGCCGGCGTTCACCATCGGCTCGATCGCCACCACCTGCCCGGCCATGAGCCGCGGGCCCCGCTCCGGCGTCCCGTAGTTCGGGACCTGCGGCTCCTCGTGCATCTGGCGGCCGATGCCGTGTCCCACCAGCGATCGCACCACCGCGAATCCCTGCCCTTCGACGTACGACTGGACGGCGTGGGAGATGTCGCCTACCCGATTCCCAGCCTTCGCCTGCGCGACCCCGCGCGCCAACGCTTCCCGGGTCACCTGCAGCAGCCGGGTCGCCTCGTCGCTCACCCGGCCCACGGGGAAGGTGATCGCCGAATCCCCGTAGAACCCGTCCATCTCCACCCCGACGTCGATCCCGACGATGTCGCCTTCCGCGAGACGCCGCGGCCCCGGGATACCGTGGACCACCTCGTCGTTGATGGACGCACAGATGCTCGCGGGGAAGCCGCGGTACCCCTTGAACGCCGGCCGGCCGCCGTGATCGCGGATGAACGCCTCGGCCAGCTGGTCCAGCGTCGCGGTGGTGACCCCGGGCCGCACCTCGGATCCCAGCCGGCCCAAGGTCCGCGCCACGAGCATCGCCGCCGCTCGGATCGCCTCGATCTCCTCCTTGCCTCTCAGAAACACCGTTCGTGCCACGACGCCCGACCTACACTCCCAGCGCCTGGACCAGCGCCCCGTACACCTCGTCCACGGTCCCGACGCCCGACACCTCGCGCAACCGGCCGCGGCAGCGGTAGTAGTCCAGCAGCGGCGCGGTCTCGCGCGCGTACACGTCGAGCCGTCGCCGCACCGTCTCCGGCACGTCGTCGGCCCGCTGGCGCAGCTCGGCCGCGGGATGGTCGTCGCAGTGACGGCCATCGCGCGGCGGCGCGCTCTCCAGGTTGTACGACCGCTTGCACACCGGGCACTCCCGTCGCGCGCTCATGCGCTTGATCAGCTCGTCATCCGGCACCGCGAAGCTCGCCGCCGCGTCCAGCGCGAGGCCGCGCCCGCCCAGCATCGCGTCCAGCGCATCGGCCTGCGGCACGGTGCGCGGGAACCCGTCGAGGACGAACCCCGCCGCGGCGTCCGGCTGCCCGGTGCGCTCCGCGACCACTCCGATCATGACGTCGTCACTCACCAGCTGTCCCAAGTCCATCCGTCTCCCTGCCTCGATGCCCAGCGGCGTGCCTCGCGCCGCCGCGTCACGCAACATCTCTCCGGTCGAGATCAGCGCCCAGCCGTACCCGGTGGCGAGCTTCCGGCCCTGGGTCCCCTTCCCCACGCCGGGCGGTCCCAGCAGGACCACCCGCACCATCACATCCTCTGGCGGCCACGGATCCGGCCGCGCTTGACGAACCCCTCGTAATGACGCATCAGCAGGTGCGACTCCACCTGCTGCAGCGTGTCCAGCGCCACCCCGACCACGATCAGCACGCTGGTGCCGCCGAACCCCAGGAACGGCAGGCCCAGACCCGCGATCATCATGTCCGGGAGCGTGGCGATCGCCGCCAGGAAGAACGCCCCGGGAAGCGTGATCCGCGACAGCACGCGGTCGATGTACTCGGCGGTCTTGCGCCCCGGCCGGATGCCGGGGATGAACCCGCCGTACTTCCGCATGTTCTCCGCCAGGTCGTTGGGGTTGAGCACGACCGCCGTGTAGAAGTAGGTGAAGAACACGATGATGATGCCGTAGACGATGTTGTAGAGCGGCTTGAGCGGACTGAACCACAACCCCAGCGAGGCCAGCGGGTGCCCCGGCGGCACGAACCCCGCCACCGTCGCCGGCAGGATCATGATGCTCGAGGCGAAGATGATGGGGATCACGCCCGCCGTGTTGACCCGCAGCGGGATGTGCGTCGCCGCCCCGCCGTACATGCGGCGGCCGACGATGCGCTTGGCGTACTGCACCGGGATCTTGCGCATCCCTTGCGTCATCATCACCACCGCGGCGATGACGAACACCATGATCGCCGCCACCACCAGGATGGTGAGCAGCGAGAGCGCCCCGCCCTTGAAGCTGTCGTAGGCCTGGGCCATGGTGTTGGGCACGCGGCCGATGATGTTCACGAAGATGATGAGCGAGATGCCGTTGCCGATGCCGTGCTCGGTGATCTTCTCGCCCAGCCACATGACCAGGATGGTGCCGGCGGTCTGCGTGATGATCGTGACCAGCGTGAAGCCGAAGCCGGGATCCGGGACCACCGTGAGCCCGCGCGCCGCCCCCATGTTGACCAGGAACACGCTGTACGCGTACGACTGGATCACCGAGATGAGGATGGTGCCGTAGCGGGTGATCTGGGTGAGCTTCTTCTGCCCCTCCTCGCCCTCCTTGCGCAGCTTCTCGAAGTACGGGACGACCGCGCCCAGTAGCTGCAGGATGATCGAGGACGAGATGTACGGCATGATGCCGAGCGCGAACACGGTCGCGCGCGAGAACGCCCCGCCCACGAACAGGTCGTAGAGGCCGAACAGCGTCCCCTGCTGGCTCGCGAACGCCCCGGCCAGCGCCTTGGCGTTCACGCCCGGCGTCGGCATGTGTTCGCCCAGGCGATAGATCACGAACAGCGCCAGCGTGAACAGGATGCGTCGCTTGAGCTCCGGGACCTGGAAGACGTTGCGCAGCTTGTCGAGCATCAACCCCTCTGCTTAGGCTTCGCGACCGCCAACTCGACCGGCTTGGCGGCCGGCAGCTCCACCTTCCCGCCGGCCGACTCGATCGCCTTCATCGCCGCCCCGCTGGCGGCGTCCACGCGCACGGTCACGGCGGTCTTGAGCGCCCCGCCCGCGAGCAGCTTGATCGGGCCCTGGCGCCGCACGATGCCGGCCTGCTTGAGCCACGCGCGATCCACAGTGGTGCCCGCCGCCGCCTGCGCCAGCCGCCCGACCTGGACGACCTGGTAGGCGACGCGGTCGGGGTTCTTGAATCCGCGCTTGGGCAGCCGGCGCTGGAGCGGCATCTGCCCGCCTTCGAACCAGGCGGGGATCTTGCCGCCCGCCCGCGCCTTCTTGCCCTTGTGCCCCTTGCCGGCCGTGCCGCCGAGGCCGGTCGCCGCCCCCTTGCCGCGGCGCTTCTTCGCGTGCGTCGCCCCCGCCGCCGGGTGCAGCCTGCCGATGCCGATGGTCATGTGCCCCGCCTAGGTGTTGAGTTCCTCCACCTCGACGAGGTGGCGGATCTTGAAGATCATGCCCCGGATCTGGGGCGTGTCGTTGTGGTCGACCGCCTGGTGGAGCCGGCGGATGCCCAGCGCCCGCGCGGTCGCGGCCTGATCGAACCGGTGCCCGCTGGCGCTCTTGATCTGGCGGACCCTGAGCCTACGCGCCATGCGAGCCTCCCGCCGGGCCGAACATCTCGGCCAGCGTCGTGCCGCGCTTGGAGGCGACGTCCGAGGGGCGCCGCAGGCGCTGCAGGCCGTTCACGACCGCCTTGACCAGGTTGTGCGGGTTGCGGCTGCCCAGGCACTTGGTCAGCACGTTCTGGATGCCGGCCGCCTCGAGCACCGCGCGCACGCCCGCGCCGGCGATGACGCCGGTGCCCGGCGTCGCCGGCTTGAGCAGCACCTCGCCGGCGCCGAAGTGGCCGACGATCTGATGCGGGATCGAGCCGGACCGCGTCACCGGGACCTGGAACATGCCCTTCTTGGCGGCCTCCCCGGCCTTGCGGATGGCGTCGGCGACTTCGTTCGCCTTGCCGAGGCCGACGCCGACGCGGCCCTTCTGGTCACCGACCGCCACGATCGCGTTGAACGAGAACCGCCGGCCGCCCTTCACCACCTTGGCGCACCGGTTCACGTTGATCACACGCTCGAGGAATTCGGACTTGGGTGCATCGAACGCTCGCACCGCCAACCTCCTAGAAATTCAAGCCGGCGGCGCGTGCGCCGTCGGCGAGCGCCTTCACGCGCCCGTGGTACAGGTAACCGCCGCGGTCGAAACAGACCTTGTCGACGCCCTTCTCCTTCGCCCGCTCCGCGACCAGCTTGCCCACCGCGGTGCTGACGGCCGTCTTCCCCTTGCCCTCGACGCGCGTCGCGAGATCCTCGCGGCTCGAGGCGGACACCAGCGTGACGCCGCGGATGTCGTCGATGACCTGCGCGTAGATGTGCTTGGAGCTCCGGAACACCGACAGGCGCGGACGCTCGGACGAGCCGATGACCCGCTTGCGGATGCGATAGCGACGGATGCGCCGCCGTTCGTAGTGATTGTGGGTTCCGCTCATGAGGATGCCGTCCCTGCGGCCTTGCCGGCCTTGCGCCGGATGTGCTCGCCTTCGTACTTCACGCCCTTGCCCTTGTAGGGCTCGGGCGGACGGAAGCCACGGATCTCCGCCGCCGACTGCCCCACCGCCCACTTGTCGTAGCCCGACACCACCAGGCGCGTCGGGTTCTCCACCTTGATGGTGACACCGGCCGGCGGATCGAACCGGATCGGGTGCGAGTAGCCGAGCTGCAGCACCAGCGTCTTGCCCTCCATCGCCGCGCGGTAGCCGGTGCCGACGATCTCGAGCGTCTTGCTGAATCCGGTCGAGACACCCTCGACCATGTTGGCGACGTGCGCCCGCATGGTGCCGAAGGCGGGATTGCGCGTCTTGCGCTCGGCGTCCACGCGCACCTCGCTGCCCTCGACCACCACCGTGGTGCCCGTCAGCACCGGCACGCTCAGCTCGCCCTTGGGGCCCTTGACG
>VBPB01000173.1 GCA_005893365.1 Candidatus Eiseniibacteriota bacterium | reverse complement strand
CTTGTCGCCCCGCCGGCCGCTGCAAACGCTTGTTGGGGCGCTCCCTACTGATCAGCGGAAACCGCTCGGGGTCGAGGATCGACTCCACATCGAGGTCGATGTCAAGGTCAGGCCAGTAGAGATGGTGGGGCTGTGGTCGCTCCACGTGGAGGACACCGGCCACCGGGGCCTCTCGGAACCACGGGAAGTCCGCGAAGGGTAGGAATGCCTCGCGATCCCCAAGGTACAGCCAGATGCCGTGGGCGGAGATTCCGGAGACCTCAACCTGGGAAGTGTCTTCGCCACGACGCGCGGATTTCATCCTCATGCTCCTCAATCAGCCGCAGTACCTTCGCGACGCGCTGTGCCGTCAGCCCGTAGTTCATGGCGAGTTCGATCCTGGGGTCGATCCAAACCTTGGCCTCACCCGTCGGATGGTGGACATGGACGTGCGGCCGAAGCTCCTCTCGCGAGAAGAAGAAGAACCGATAGGCGCCTTCGCGGAACACGGTCGGACTCATGCACGGCAAGCGGCCACCCCGGCCCGACAGCTTGAAGCGCGGGTTAGGCTGCACCCGCCGCCAACTCCAGGATCTCCCGCACGCGCGCCGACTTGGCGTTGATGTACGCCTCACGATCGCGTGGGAACCGCGCAGCCAAAGCTCGCTTGAGGTCAGCAAACTGGCGGGAGGCCTCAGGATGAGTCCGAAGGTAGTCCCGAAAGGCCAGATAGTGGGACCAAACCAGACTTCCTTCTTCCACCAAGTGAAGGTGATAGGCGCGGGGCTGCCCCCGGCGAAAGAACTGGCGGCCCGGCACCCCTTGTTCGCCGCGGTGATCGTACCCGGCCTGCGTGAGCGCCACAACGTAGTCCTGGATGGGACTGGCTGGCGGTCGACCCGCCACGATGTCGAGGACGGGCTTGGCGCACATGTGCGGAATGGAGGTGCCGCCCACATGTTCGAGGTGGAGCGGCAGGGGCCCAACCTCCTCACGGATTCGGCGGGCCTCAGCGATGAAGAGGTCCGGCCAGCGAGTGTCATACTCGACGAGACGGACGACGCCAGATTCGAGACCGAGGGAGTTAGTCATCGGTAGCAGCCCAACGCCAGCGGTCAGCGGGCGGCCGGAGGCCGATCCGCTGGAGCGCGAGAGTTGGACGTTCGCCTCCTTCACACGGACCGCATAGGCGGCGCTCCTTGCCACCCGCTCTCAACGTCGTGGTTCCTCATATAGACCGAACTCATTGCCGACCGGGTCCGCAAACACGGCAAATGCGCCCATCCCGGACCCAATTTCGGTTCGCGGCGTCAGGACCCGGCCGCCTGCGGTCTCAATCTGCTTCAGGGTGTCCGCAATGACATCCACCATGATGTAGGTCCGCGTCCGCTCGTCCGGCGTCCGATCGCTCTCCTTCACCCAAGTCCCGCTCACGCCCGCAGGGTCATCGAAGGCCAGCTCACCGTCTCCACGCTGCCGGACCTTCCAGCCGAAGATGCTGCTATAGAAATCAGCAGACGCTTGGGCTGTCTTGGCTGGTATTTCGAGATAACAGATCTTGCCGTGGGGCATTATGGCCTCCAACAGAGAGGGCGCCAGAGCGCCGTCTAACGACCTACGGTTCAGCGGCCGGGGCCCACCACCGCTCGGCCGTGACGAGCTGGTCGCGTGCCGGTCCGCTGCGACCATTTGTGACAGCCGCTATCCGCATGTCCTCCAACCTAACGAGCTGCGCTCAAACTGCGGGCCGGGGCGACCGCAATCAAGATGGACCTCTTCCGCCCCAAGCGGCCGCCCCGGCCCGACAGCTTGAAGCGCGGGTTTGGCAGCACCCGCCGCCAACTCCAGGATCTCCCGCACGCGCCGACTTGGCGTTGATGCACGCCTCACGATCGCGTGGGAACTTGCAGATGTCACAACCCCGAGTCAACAACTACTGGCCGTCCCCGCCGCCTTTCCCCGCACGATCGCGATGCTCGCCGTGTGCCCGTGCAGGAAGTTCTTCTCGCCCACCGGGCCGAACTCGCCGGCGCAGAAGAACCCGGCGGTCGGCACGGTGGCGCCGAGCGCCGTCTGCAGCGTGGCGATGTCGCGGTTGGGCTGGCCGAAGAACGCCTTGCCGCGCCCGTTGCAGGAGAACAGCAGCGCCCCCTGGGCGCGCGCGTCGAACTCCTGGGGCGCCAGCAGCAGCTCCAGGTCCTCGAGCGCGGTGGCGGCGTCGCGCACGTGGAGGCGCACCAGCTCCTGCTCGGCGACCAGGTCGGCCACGGCGATGGCACCCCGGTCGCGGTCGGCGCCGAGCAGGTTGCGGATCAGGTAGTCGCCGCGGCCCGACGCGTCGCCGCGCGCGGGGCGCCCGACGTAAAGACCGTCGCGCAGCACCGCGCGCTCGTGCTCGGGCAGCGCGCGCAGCACCTGCTCGGTGCGCTCGACCGCCGGCTGGCCGTCCAGCTCGAAGATGATGTTCCGCTCGGCCTTGGTCACGCGCAGCGGCGGCCCGATGGGCCGGCAGCCCTGCGAGACGACCATGTCCACGCGCAGCGCCCCCTTGAGCGCGATGCCCACGCCGCCCTCGCGCGCCAGCCAGTCGTTGAGCACCAGCGCGTTGGCGTAGGGCCTGGGGCCGGCACTCGCCATGCCGCCCACCAGGCGCACGCCGGGCGCGTGGGTGTTGAAGGCGTGCAGCACGCGCTCGGCGTCGAGCGAGAACGGATCGCCGAACACGATCACCAACTCGGCGCGGTCGGCGCCGGGGGTATGGCGCGCGAACTCGAGCGGGTCGGCGATGCTCTCGCCCCACGCCGAGGGGATCATCACGAACGGTTTGACCTCGACCCCGGGCAGGCGGGCGGCGATGGCGGTGAGCGCGGGTCCCTGCTCGTACTCGGCGCGCTCGCCGACGACCGACACGCCGCTCACGCCCGCCAGGCAGAGGGGTGCCAACCGGCGCTTGAGGGTCCCGGTCAGGGTCTCGACGCCGGCGACGAGCGGGGCGGTGAAGAAGAAGAGCAGCAGGTCGGTGGGCCCCTCGCCCAGTGCGGCGGCCAGCGAGGCCGCGACCTGCTCGGCGGCGGTGTCGGGCTCGGCGGCGGTCGAGGCGGCCGCCGCCCACTGCATCGTCGCGGAGGCGCTGGGCGGGCGGTTCATGGGCTCAGGCGAGGTGGCCGCGCGGCGGCGCCGGGCGTGGGCGTGCGGCGCTACAGGCCGCGCAGGATCTCGCGGGCGATGATGAGGCGCTGGATCTCGCTGGTGCCCTCGCCGATCTCCATCAGCTTGGCGTCGCGGTGCATGCGCTCGACCGGCACGTCGCGGCAGTAGCCGAGCCCGCCGAAGACCTGGATGGCCTTGTCGGTCACCCAGTTCCCAGTCTCGCTCGCGAACAGCTTGGCGATCGAGGCTTCCTTCTCGTAGGGCTGGTGGGCGTCCTTGAGCATCGCCGCGTAGTAGACCAGGTGGCGCGAGGCTTCGATCTTGGTGCGCATGTCGGCGAGCATGAACTGCACGGCCTGGAAGTTGGCGATCGGCTGGCCGAATTGCTTCCGTTCCTTGGCGTAGCGGATGGCGTGCTCGTAGGCGCCCTGCGCCAGGCCGAGCGCCAGCGCGCCGATCGAGATGCGGCCGCCGGTCAGCGTGCGCATGAAGGCCTTGAAACCGCCGGCCTGGTCGCCGAGCAGCGCGGTCGCCGGGAGCTGGCAGTCCTGGAACACGATCTCGACCGTGTCCGAGCCGCGCAGGCCCATCTTCTTCTCGCGCTTGCCCACGCGGAAACCCGGGGTCGCGGTGTCCATGATGAACGCCGAGATGCCTTTGGTGCCCTTGCTGGAGTCGGTGCGCGCGGTGAAGGTGACGTACTTCGCGACCCCGCCGTTGGTGATGTAGATCTTCGAGCCGTTCACGCGCCAGCCGCCGTTCTGCTTCTCGGCGCGCGTCTCGGTGCCGGCGGAGTCCGAGCCGGCGTTGGGCTCGGTGAGCCCGAACGCGCCGATCGCCTCGCCCTTGGCCATCGGCGTCAGGTAGGTCTGCTTCTGCTCCTCGGTGCCGATCATGTAGATCGGCCCGCAGCCGAGCGAGACGTGGGCGGCGAGCGTGATGGCGGTCGAGCCGCAGGCGCGCGCGATCTCCTCGACGGCGATGACGTAGGCGAGCGTGTCGAGCCCGGCGCCGCCGTACTTCTCGAGGAAGGGCAGGCCGAGGAAGCCGAGCTCGCCCATCTGCTTCACGATGTCGAGCGGGAACTCCTCTTTCTCATCCAGCTCGCGCGCGCGGGGGGCGACCACCTCATCCGCGAACTTGCGGGCCATCTCGCGCACCTGGCGGTGCTCTTCCTTCAACAGCAGATCCATCAGCGGGGCGCTCCGTGGCGTGGGCTGGTGACGATGGACGACGTTGCCCGAGGCGGCGGGAACGGGGCGAGGCGGGCGCCCGCCGCGAACCCACGACTCTAGACCAGCGGAGGGTCGGTTGGGAAACGGAATGACGGGCGGGGGAAGACGCGTGCCGCACGGAGGAGGTCGCGGCGCGGGGCGGACGATCGGGCGCCGGACGCGCGCGCGCCCGTCCAGCCTCGGCGTGCCTCACCGAGGCGTCGGGCGGACCGCGTGCTCGAACAGGGTCGTGCGCGCCGTCCGGTCGAGCCTGATCCGGTCGTCCGGTGCGAGATCGCCGGACTGATGGTGCAGGGCCTCGACGGCGAGCAGCCCCACCATGCGCCCCGCGTGTGAGGACCATGCGGCGCGCAGCGCGCGGGGCATCTGGAACAACAGGTCCTCGATCACCGGGATGGGCTTCGCCCCGGCCACCGCCGAGTCCGGCGAGAGCACGGCGACGCCGACGCGGAGGCCTTCTGTGTCCGAATGATCGCCCGACGTCGCTCGACCCGCACCGGTGGTGTCCGCGCCGTTGATGCGCGGCGGGACGTGCCCCGGGTCGTAGATGAAGTCCCCTTGGACGTCGATCCACCCCAGGATCGTCACCTCGATCTGCCACTCATCGCCGAAGGCGTCGCCCCGCGCCAACCGGAAGCGGTTGTCGAGCGCCAGGGTCACGCGCGGGGGTCCGCCTTGGGCGGCTTCGGTCAGGTAATGATTGGCATCGAACGCCTCGTAGAAACCCGAGACGAAGGCCCGCACGTCCGCCGAATCCCCCAGGAAGGCCGTGCCGTCGAGCGCGGTGAGGAAGGCGATGTTGGGGAACCCGGGCGCCGGCCGGTGGCGCTCCAGGGTCTCGGGCTCGGCCCCGGGCCGTGGGACAGCGAAGGCCGGCACCAGGCTCGAGAGGACGAAGGCCGCGACCAGCAGCGCGACAGGGCGCTTCATCCCACCTCCAGCGGCGCGCTCTCGATGAGCCGGCGCCCCACGGCGCGCGCGAGCGCCAGCAGCTCGGGCTCGCGCGCGACGCTCCCGGCGTCGTTGTCGTCGTGGCGCCAGACCAGGGTCTCTTCCCAGCGCGCCCCGATCCATTTGAGGAACCCGCGCACGCTGCGCTCGGCCAGCTCGTAGGGGTGCGCGGTGCCGCCGGCGGTCACGAACACGCCGCGGCGGGTGCGGGCCCAGCGGGCGCGGAAGTCGC
>VBPB01000172.1 GCA_005893365.1 Candidatus Eiseniibacteriota bacterium | reverse complement strand
ATTCCGTCGCGGCCATGTAGCGCTCGTCCGCGATCTGCCTCTCGACCGACAGCTTCTGGAACGCCGAATACTCCTCTTCTCCTCCGACGTAGAGACAGTGGCAGCTGTCGGGATCGGCGTAGCTGTACACGAAATGCCCGTCCTCGACGTGCGAGACGAGCTTGCGGGGCGGCATCTTGTTCAGGTTCTCGAGCTTCGCCGGGGTGTCGGCGGGCTTTGCACGGAAGCCCGCCGCCGCGAGCACCTGCTCGGTGCTCTGCGCCTCACTGCGGTGCAGCGTCGCGCAGCCGACGAGTGCTAGCGCGGCGGCCGCGACGAAGATGGCTCCGATCTGGGTTGTGACTCGCATCTCGCTTCTCCTTTGGGGTTAGTCCGACGCGTAGCGCACAGGAGCAAGAACGGTGCCAGGTATCTCTCGACGCTCGCGCGCGCGGCGGCGTTGTGTCTGCGGCATGCGGCTTCGTCGTAGGTAGGACGCGTCGTCGATCACCTCGAGCCCCACGAGGATCCCGTAGCGGCCTCGTTCACCGGCCATGCGAATAGCCGCCGTCGACGTCGAGCGTCGCGCCGGTGACGAATGCCGCGGTGGCGAGGAAGAGCGCGGCATCGGAGGTGTCGCGTACCTCTCCGACGTGCCCGAGCGGGTGGATCGCCGCGAGCGAGTCCGGGTCGTCGATCAGCGGTGTGCGGATGATGCCTGGCGCGAGCGTATTCACGCGGATGCCGTACTTCGCGAGCTCCGCCGCGAGCGAGACCGTGAGCGCGTGTACGCCGCCTTTGCTCGCCATCGCCGCCGACACCGGGAGCGTCGTCATCGCCTTCTCGACGAGCGCCGTTCCGACGTTGATGATCGAGCCACCGTCTTCGAGCATCAGCGGAACGATGGCCTGGGTCATCAGGAAAGTGCCCCTCACGTTCGTCGTGAAGAAACGCTCGAGGTCCTCGACCGTGGTCTCGAGGAACGGCTTCGCGCCGAAGATCCCCGCGTTGTTGACCCACGTCCCATTCCGTCGCGGCCATGTAGCGCTCGTCCGCGATCTGCCTCTCGACCGACAGCTTCTGGAACGCCGAATACTCCTCTTCTCCTCCGACGTAGAGACAGTGGCAGCTGTCGGGATCGGCGTAGCTGTACACGAAATGCCCGTCCTCGACGTGCGAGACGAGCTTGCGGGGCGGCATCTTGTTCAGGTTCTCTCGATCCGACTGGACATGGATGGTTCTCCCTTCAAAAGAAGGGGTACCTCGGATCTCGAGAACAATAAAATGGTATGTTTCTATTGATTTCATAACGACCAGTTATATTGCACTCCTGGCGCAATGACCTACGACCAGCTCGTCGCGTTCGTCGCCGTGGCCCACGAGGGCTCGTTCACGGCGGCATCGGCTGCGCTGCACAAGTCGCAGCCCGCGGTCAGCAAGCTCGTGCGCAATCTCGAGGACGAGCTCGGCATCGCGCTCTTCGACCGCGGGCAGTACCGCGCCACGCTCACCGACGCCGGACGCCTCTTCCACGAGCGCGCCGCGGCGGTCGTCGAGAGCAGCGAGGCGCTCAAGACCTTCGGCATGCAGCTCGCGGGCAGGATCGAGCCGATCGTCCGCGTCGCCGTCGAAGCGGTCACGCCGCTCGCAGCTCGCGACGGAGCGCCTAGCGGGCGCCGCCGCCGCGCTGCGCGAGGGCGCGGCCGACCTCGCGGTCGCGACCACGCTCGGCCTCGGCGCCGCGAGCTTCGAGCTCGCGCACTTCTGCACCGTGCGCATCCTGCCGGTGGCGCGGGCCGATCACCCGCTCGCGAAGGCGAAGGGGCCGGTGCCGCGCGCGCAGCTGCGCTCCCACGCGCAGATCGTGTTGCGCGACAGCGCGCGCGGCGACGACTCCCTGTCCCTGAACGTGCTCGAAGGTGGCCTGCGCTGGAGCGTGGACGACATCGCTTCGAAGAGAGAGGTGATCTCCGCGGGGATGGGATGGGGTGGACTTCCGGAGCACGTCGTCGCGGACGCACTCGCTTCGGGGGAGCTCGTCGCCCTCGAGGTTCCGGAATTCGAGGTGGGAGCGATGGAGCTGTTCGCGATGCGGCGCCGCGATCGCGCGTTCGGATTGGTGGCCACCGAGCTCTGGGCGGAGATCCGCCGCGAGGGCTCGGCGAGGATGGAGGAGAACCGCCGACCGCGCAGCCGGTCGACGAAGGCTCCCAAGAAGAGGTGACGCCGGATCGTGTGCGTCAAGCAACCCGCTGCTCCTCCCCGCACGGAGCGTGGCTCGGCCAACCCTTCGGCACAGCGTTTCACTTTCTCGCCGAGGGTGAATCGTCGGCGGCCGCCGACGAGTCCCGATTCCCCGCGCGCGCCCGGAGGCGGGCCCAGGCCGTCTCGGAGGCCCTGGCTTCTTCCTCCATCTCATCGAGGTCGGCCTTCGCCACCTCTTCGGAGACACGGAAATGGGGGCTTTCGGCGCCGGCGAATAGCAGGTGGGCGCGGAACACCTCGAGCAGCTCCTTGTGCGGCAAGCCGGTCCCGAAGTACGCCTCGTCGAGGCGCACGTTCGCCTCGCGCAGGGCTTTGAGAACTGGTTGCTCGGCGGGGCTGGCGCTCCGCGAGATGAGCGCGGTCCGCACATGCCGCGTACCGGGCTCCCCCGTCTGGAGCTCCGAGAGCAGCTTCGTGAGGCTGGCGAGAGGCTTCTCGACGCTCGTGGGCCAGGTTCCCTCCGCCCCCTGATCGGCTCGGCGAACCTCCGCGAAGACGGCGGCATCGCCGTCGAAGGCGAGGCGAATCTGATCGATCGGACGGTGCGCGTCTACGAGGCTTGTCATCACCAGAGCGGCGAGCGTCCCGGAAGCCACAGCCTGGCTCACTTCCTCGTTGTCGGCCGAGAGGAGGAGGTCTACACCGAACGCCTGGAGATACGCGCCAAAGGCCTCTCCGCCGGTGAAGGCGGCACGGGTCGCGTGGAGGCCGTGCTCGTGTAGGGAGGCAAACAGCCTCGGGCTGGCGTCGGCGCTAGCCGGTGAAAAGACCACCAGCTCGAAGCGGCGCGAGGTGCTCTCGGCGAGCCGCAGGAGCGCCTTCACGAGCGGGAGGGCACGGCCCGGCAGTAGGGACCCGGCTCGCGCTCCAACGGACGCCGATTCTTGTTGACGCTCCGCCGCCCGGGTCTCGTCCTTGCCACTGAAGTCGAACAGCACCTGCGACGAGACGCCGACGGCGAAGCGTGTCGAATCGTTCGGCATGGCTTTGCTTCCCGTGAGCGAAGGCACCGCCTCGCCCCCCGTCCCAACGTATCGGCGAGTGAGGTCCTGCCTTGAGGGGAGCGCACCTGGGCGCCGAGACGGCAACGCCTACGCTGGCTGCGGCTCGAGCCGACGACGTCGAGGTGCGGCTCGAGTAAATCCCTGAACCCGGCGCGTTCAAGGTGGGGCAACCGATCGACGTGGTTGCTGTACGCGCGGGTTGTCGAAACGCCGGGGCCTGGGACGTCATCCGGACAGGCGTCGGCTCTGAGCACGACATCGGGGTCGAGCACCGCGAGCAGCGCATCGAAGTCACCCTCTCGCGCGGCAGTGAGGAACGCCGCGACGATCTCGCGCTGGTGCCGTCGAGATCGGCGCGCGCGACGGTCGCGGGTCTGCGGACGCGGCGGCGCGCGCGGCTGGCCAGCTGCCTCGTGGCGGTCGGGGATCGCCGTACGATCGGCGGGTGTCGATAGGCCGCCCCCTGGCGCGTCATCCTGGTAGAGACGGCTTTCCGCATCGATGCAGCGGCGCCGTCCGAACACACCCCACCACTCGACTCCAGAAGCGAGTGCAAAGGAGCCAGTCCCCCATGTCCAACGTCACACACACGATCCGACTCCACCGCGTCCTGCGCGCACCTGCCGAGCGTCTGTATCGAGCCTTCCTCGATCCCGACGCGATGGCCAAGTGGCTCCCGCCGCACGGGTTCACTGGCAAGGTCCACGAGATGGACGCGCGGGTCGGAGGCGGCTACCGGATGTCGTTCACGCACTTCGGCAGCGGCCAGTCTCATTCCTTCGGCGGTAGATACGTCGAGCTCACGCCGCACGAGCGAATCCGCTACACGGACAAGTTCGAGGACCCCGCCATGCCGGGCGAGATGCAGGTCGCGATCTCGCTGCGCAAGGTCGACTGCGGAACCGAACTCCAGATCGTGCAGGACGGGGTGCCCTCGGTGATCCCGATCGAGAATTGCTACCTCGGGTGGCAGGAGTCGCTCTCGCTGCTCGCGCAGCTCGTCGAGGCGGAGGTTCCGGAGTAGGCGCGTTCGGCGCGCTCGCAAAGGGCAGGTTGTCTGTGTTCGGATCCCTTTGTGTTGATCTCAACTATTCCGGTCAAGCGAAGTCGACGGAGGCCCCCGATGAACGCCGTCACCGACACCCTGACGCCGGCCGAGGAGCTGGCGCGCGACAATCCCGTGCGCATCCCGAACGAGAGCGCCGAGTACCGGCGCGCCCGCACGGCCCTGCTCGCCGAGTATCCGTGGAGCTATTTCGGATCGGACGACGAGGACGTCGCCGCGCCGCCGCCTGATACTTCGCGTTGTCGAACCCACCGCTGACTCGAGCCATGACCTTGCATCTCGAATCCACCGCCTATCCTCGGTAGGCGCATCTCAGATTCGTTCGATCGAACTACCCAGCTCCACTTGCGCTGCTCCGACCGCCTACCTTTCGGCACCCGTGCAGGTCGACGCGGATGGCGTCGCGCTCGGCGCGTTCCAACCCGGATCATCGATCGATCTCGTCGCGCTGCTCGGAGGAGGCGTCTCGTCCGTCCGGCTCGAATTCGATCCGACGAGCGAGGGCTACCCGTCCCTTCCTCTGCGCGTCGGAATGGGTTCATTCGAGACCACCGAGGACCCGCTCGCGCGACAACCCGGTCGCGTGCTGGCCCAAGCGGCTCCGGAACCGGCTTCCGCCGCGCTAGTGATGAGCGGCCTGGCCTGGCTCGCCGGGGCACGCCGCCGCACACGATCGCCTAGGGTTTTTGCGCGAGCCGCCGGTCTCTCGGGTTCTGAATCGCGGACCGGCCACCTTGTCTGTGGCTCGCTCACACCGACGGGTGAGTCGACGAAGCGGTCGCGATCGCAGGCGAAAGCTCTCCGCGCCGGCCGCTGATCTCGGCGCCCGCGTCGCGCGGAAGCGGCGCGAAGAAGAGCAACGAGAGCAGGCTGATCGCGGCGATCGCGAAGTACGCGGGCGAGAAGTCGGTCGCACCGAGCTCGGCGCGCCCGTGAAACACGAGCGTCGCGTGCAGCAGCAGCGCACCGAGCCCGACGCCGAAGGACAGCGAGAGCTGTTGTCCGACACTCGAGAGTGTCGTTGCGCGGCTCATGTGGCGCGGGTCGATCTCGGCGTAAGCCAAGGTGTTCAAGCTCGTGAACTGCAGCGAGCGGAAGAAGCCGCCGACGAGCAGGACTCCGATGATCAGCGCGTGCGGCGTCGACGGGCGGAAGAAGCCGTAGCAGGCGATCGAGCTCGCACAAACGGCGGTGTTCGCGAGCAGCACGCTGCGGAAGCCGAGCGCACGCAGGATCGGCGCGGCAGTGAGCTTCATCGTGATCGCGCCGGCCGCACCCGAGAACGTGATCATGCCCGACGCGAACGGCGAGAGTCCGAAGCCGAGCTGCAGCATGAGCGGAGTCAGGAACGGTAACGCGCCGATGCCGATGCGGAAGACGAACCCGCCGATCACCGACGCGCGGAACGTCTGCACGCGCAAGAGCGCCACGTCGAGGATCGGCGCAGTCACGCGCCGCGCGTGCCACGCATAGAGCGCCAGGAACACGATCCCGCCCGCGATCAGCGCCGCAGTCACTTCGTTCGACAGAATCCCGCGCCCCACGTTCTCGAAGCCGAACATCGCGCCGGCGAGGCCCAGGCTCGCGATCCCGAACCCGAGCCCGTCGAGTGGCTCCCTGCGCGGCTCGCGCACGTTCGGGATGAAGCGCAGCGCCAGCGCCAGACCGAGCACGCCCACGGGGATGTTGATCAGGAAGATCCAACGCCACGAGAAGTAAGTCACGATGAAGCCGCCGAGCGGCGGCCCGATCACGGGCCCGATCAGCGCCGGCACCGTGAGATACGCCATCGCGGACACGAGCTCGGCTTTCGGGATCGTGCGCAGCACCACGAGTCGCCCGACCGGAACCATCATCGCCCCGCCCATTCCCTGGAAGACGCGCGCCAGCACGAGCTGCGGCAGTGACTCGACGGTCGAGCAACCGATCGAGCCCACGGTGAACACCACGATCGCCGAAGTGAACACGGTGCGCGCGCCGAGCCGGTCCGCGAGCCAACCCGAGAGTGGCAGGAAGATGCCGAGCGACAGCAAGTAACACGTGATCGCGAGGTTCAGCGCGAGCGCGCTCTCGCCGAAGTCGCGCGCGATCGTCGGCAGCGCCGTCGCGATCACCGTCGCGTCCATGTTCTCCATGAACAGCGCGCAGGCGACGATCACCGGGACGAGATAGCGCGGTGGGCGAAGCCGAAACGCCATGACGCGCGACTCTACTCCAACGGCGCCGTCGCCTCGCGCTCGTTGCGGGTGCTTCGCCGACCGCGCAACGCGCTGTTACGCCGTCGGCACGGTGCCGCCGTCGATCACGTATTCCGCACCGGCGATCGAGGCCGCGCGCGGCGAGGCGAGGAAGGCGACGAGGTCCGCAACTTCCCTGGGCTTCGCCGGACGACCCAGCGGGATTCCGCCGAGGCCGCTCATGATGATCTGCTTCCCTCCTTCGTAATCGGTGCCCGCGTGCTCTGCGAGACGCTTCGCGAGATCGACAGCCGCTTCGGTCTCGACCCCGCCCCGAGAGACGCGCAGTACGCGAATGCCCTTCGGAGCGACCTCCTTCGAAAGGCTCTTGCTGTAGGTCGAGAGCGCGGCCTTCGCAGCGGCATAGGCGGTCGTCGATTCGGGCAACGGCAGCACGTGCTGGATCGACGTGACATTGATGATCACGCCCGAGCCCTGCTCGATCATCGAAGGAAGAAGCGCGCGATCGAGCCGGACCGCCGGCATCAGATTCAGGTTGATCTCTTGCGCCCACACGTCGTCATCGAGAACGGCAAAGCCACCGCTGGGGGCGCTCGATCCTCCGAGCACGTTGACTACGATGTCGACACCGCCGAGCTGGGTCAGAACGGCCTTGGCGACCTCGAAGCAGCCCTCGGCGGTCACGAGATCAGCCGCGACATAGCAAACGCCATCAATCGGGACCGCTGGAAGAGAGCGCGCTGTCGCCATCACGATCGCACCTGCCTCGCACAGCGCTTCCACCACCGCAGCGCCGATGCCCTTGGTCCCCGCGGTGACCAATGCGCGGCGGTTCGCGAGCTGAAGATCGAGGGTCACG
>VBPB01000171.1 GCA_005893365.1 Candidatus Eiseniibacteriota bacterium | reverse complement strand
GTGACCAAGACCTCGATCCGCACCGGCGGCGACGAGATGGACGAGGCCATCCAGAACTACGCCAAGAAGCAGTACAACATGCTGATCGGCGAGCAGACCGCCGAGCGCATCAAGATCGAGATCGGCTCGGCGTTCCCGCTCCCCGAGGAGATGGACATGGAGATCAAGGGGCGCGACCTGGTGCGCGGCATCCCGCGCACGCTGCGGGTCTCGAGCGTCGAGATCCGCGAGGCGCTCCAGGAGCCGGTCGGCCAGATCGTCAACGCGCTGCGCGAGTGCCTGGAGCGGACCCCGCCCGAGCTGGCCTCGGACATCGTCGATCGCGGCATCTTCCTCACCGGCGGTGGCGCCCTGCTGCGCGGGCTGGATCTATTGTTGCGCGAGGTCACCAACCTCAACATCCGGGTCGCCCAGGATCCACTCACCTGCGTGGTGCTGGGCGCGGGCAAGATCCTCGAGCAGATCGAGGACTACGAAAAGGTGATCCTGAGCGGCGACAAGGATTAAGGCCGTGGCAGGCGCCCTGCCTCCGGCCGAGCGCCGCGGTGGTGTCATCCTCGCGGTCTACGTGGCATTGTCGCTGCTCCTGCTCGTGGTGGGGGACCACCTCCCGCAGACCGCGCTGCGCGGCATCGGCGCCGCCCTGTTCGCCCCGCTCGACCGCGTGGTGCTGGGCATCGACCGGCTGGCCGGCGCCTGGCGCGAGAACCAGCAGCTGCACCTGCGGGTCACCACCCTGGAGTTGGAGAACGTGCGCCTGCGCTCGCTCGAGGCCGAGAACCGCGCCCTGCGCGAGCAACTGCAGCTCCCCGGCTATCGCGGCCTGGCGCTCCAGCCCGCCGAGGTGCTGGCCCTGACCGGCGAGCCCTATCCCGCCTCGGCCACCATCAGCGCCGGGACCCGGCAGGGCGTCCACCTCGGCGACGCGGTGGTCACCAGCGACGGGCTGGTCGGCCGCATCGGCGAGGTCTACGGGGGCTTCGCGCGCGTGGTGCTGCTCACCGATCCCAACGCCTCGGTGGCCTGCGAGGTGGAGAGCACCGCCGTGCTCGGGATGCTCCGCTTCACCCCGGCGCCGCGCCCGCGCCTGGTGCTCACGCTGGTGCCGTTCGCCGACACGGTGCGGGTCGGCCAGAGCGTGCTGACCTCGGACCTCTCGCGGCGCTACCCGCGGTGGATCCCGGTCGGCCGGGTGGTGCGGCTCGGGGTCGCCGAGGGCGGGCTCACGCAGGAGATCGAGCTCGAGCCGGCGGCCCGGCTCACGCGCATGCGCTACGTCTTCATCGTGCCTGGCCCGCCGGCCGCCCCGGGGGCGCCATGAGGGGCCTCGGCCTGTTCGTCTTCAGCCTGGTCGCCGCCCTGCTGCTGCGCTCGACCGCCCTGTCGGCGCTCGCGGCGCGCGGCATCGTCATCGACGTGCTCGCCTTCGTGGTCATCGTCTGGTCGCTGCGCCACGGCGCCGCCTGGGGCGCCACCTTCGGGTTCGTCATCGGCCTGATCGCGGACCTCGACGCCACGCACTGGCTCGGGCGGCACGCCTTGATCCTGTGCGTCATCGGCTACGTGGTCGGCTTCCTGGCCCGCACCCTGGTGCGGGAGAGCGGCCGCACCCAGTTCATGCTGCTGGCGCTCGCCACCGCCGCCCACCAGGCCTGGGTGGTGCCGTTCGAGCTCGGGGGCATGGGCGGGCTCGCCAGCGGCTGGCCGTACTTCCTCGAGCGCGTGCTCGTCGCCGCCCTCGCCACCGCGCCGGTCGGGACCCTGGCGCTCACGGTCGCGCGCCGTCTGTTCGGGCGGCCGCTGTTCGGGAATGCGCTCCGCCAGCCCGGCTAGGCGCGACCGCGAGCGCCGCTTCGCGGCGCTGGTCACGATCACGCTGGCGGGCTTCGCCCTCATCGTGCTCGGGCTGCTGCGCCTGCAGGTGGTCGAGCACCAGCGCTACCGGCAGCTGTCCGAGGAGAACCGCATCCGCCTCGAGGTGCTGCGAGCCCCGCGCGGGGCGATCTTCGACCGCAACGGCGAGCTGCTGGCGGACAGCTACCCGAGCTTCAACATCGTCTTCCGGCCGATGCCGGCGGAGAGCACCGCGCGCACGCCCGCCACGGTGCGCGCCGACTGGGTGCACCGCGTCTCGGCGCTGGTCGAGGCGGACTCCAGCACCATCCACCAGCTGGTGCGGGCCGCCAACCGCAGCGGCCAGACCGCGATCCTGCGCCGCAACGCGCCGTTCGCGATCCTGGCGGGCATCGAGGAGCATCGCGCGCAGCTGCCCGGCGTCGAGGTCTTGGTCGGGCCGCTGCGCCGCTATCCCCACGGCACGCTCGCCGCCCACCTGCTGGGCTACGCGGGACAGATCAACGATCGCGACCTGGAGACGCGCGCCGCCGAGGGCTACCACCCGGGCGAGCTGATCGGCCGCACCGGCCTGGAGCGGAGCTTCGAGGGCACCCTGCGCGGCCAGGACGGGGCCGAGTACGTGGTGGTCAACGCCATGGGCAAGCGGGTCTCGACGCTCACCGAGGTCCCGCCGCGGCCGCCGGTGGCCGGGCGCAGCCTGGTGCTGACCTTGGACCTCAAGGTGCAGCGGGCGCTCGAGGACGCGATGGCGGGCGTGGTGCGCGGCGCGGCGGTGGCGATCGACCCGCGCGACGGCGGCATCCTGGCGATGGTGAGCCGGCCCGACTACGATCCCAACGAGTTCTCGCGCGGGCTGACCGGCGCGCGCTGGAAGGCCCTGACCGGCGACGGGTCGAACCCGCTGCTCAACCGGGCCATCCAAGGCCAGTATCCGCCCGGGTCGACGTTCAAGATCGTCACGATGGTGGCCGCGCTGCGCGAGGGCGTCGCCCGCCCCGAGACCATGTTCCAGCCCTGCTACGGGAGCTATCAGTTCGGCGGCCGCTCGTTCGGCTGCTGGAAGCCCTCCGGGCACGGCAGCCTCGACCTGGTCTCGGCCCTCCAGCATTCCTGCGACGTCTACTTCTACCAGCTCGGGATGCGCCTGGGCCTGCCGCGCCTCGAGGCGACCGCGCGCGCCCTCGGGCTCGGCGGGCGCACCGGGGTGGACCTGCCGCAGGAGAGCGGCGGGTTCATCCCGAGCGCCGACTGGTACGACGCGCGCTGGGGGAACGGGCACTGGCGCAAAGGCGTCATCCTCAACCTCGCCATCGGCCAGGGCGAGATCCTGGTGACGCCGATCCAGTTGGCCCTGATGGCGGGCGAGGTGGCGGCCGACGGCCGCGCGCTCAGGCCCCACGTGGTCTTGAGCGTCGGCGACGGGCCGCCGGCGACGCCGCCGCACCCGCTGCAGACCGGCATCAAGGCCGAGGCGGCGGTGTGGGATCCGGTCCATCAGGGTCTCGAGCAGGTGGTCGCGGCCGGCACCGGCACGGCGGCGCGCGTCCCCGGACTCGCGGTGGCCGGCAAGACCGGCACCGCGCAGAATCCGCACGGCAAGGACCACGCCCTGTTCGTCTGCTACGCGCCCGCCGCGCAGCCCACCATCGCCATGGCGATCGTGATCGAGAACATCGGGCACGGCGGGACGTTCGCGGCCCCGGTCGCGGCCCAGACGCTGCGGCAGCTGTTCCTCGCCGATTCGCTCCAGAAGCGCGTGGCGCCGGCGGTGCGTCCCGACACCACGGGGGGCGTCCATGGCGACTAGGCTGCGGCTGCCCGAGCTGGACTGGCCGATGGCGCTGGCCGCCGGCGCCCTGCTCGGGATCGGCCTGGCCTCGGTGTACAGCGCCACCACCGTGCCCGGCATGCACGAGGGGCTCTGGGCCAAGCAGTTCCTGTGGCTGGTGCTCGCCCTCGGCGCCGCCTACATCGCCGCCAGCTTCCACTACCGCGCCCACGACGCGCTCGCCTATCCGCTCTACGGCATCTCGCTGCTGCTGCTGGTGCTGGTGCTGGCGATCGGCACCAGCGCGCTGGGCGCCAAGCGGTGGCTCGACCTGGGCCCGCTCCACTTCCAGCCCTCCGAGATCGCGCTCATCGCCACGGTGTTCGTGCTGGCGCGGCGCTTCAGCCATCCCCAGCTCGATCTGACGCGCATCCGTCACTGGTTCCCGCCGCTGCTGCTCGTGCTGATCCCCTTCGCGCTGGTGGCCAAGGAGCCCGACCTCGGCACCTCGCTCGCGTTCCCGGTCATCCTCATCGCCATGTACTTCTGGGCCGGCATGCCGGTCGGCAACCTGCTGCTCGGGCTCTCGCCGGCCGGGACCCTGGTGCTGGCGTTCCTGACCAACCCGCGGGGGGTCTCGTTCTGGGCGGCGCTGGGGGTGGTGCTGGCGGGGCTGATCGTGCTGCTCAAGCCGCGGCGGCTGATGCTGGTGGCGGCGGTCCTGCTCAACGTCGGGGTCGGGATGATGATGCCGGTGGTCAAGGACCACCTGCACGACTACCAGCTCCGGCGCATCGAGACCTTCCTCAATCCCGACCAGGATCCGCAGGGCGCGGGCTATCAGATCATCCAGTCGCGCATCGCCATCGGCTCGGGCGGCGTGCTCGGCAAGGGCTGGCTCAAGGGCACGCAGAAGGCGCTCTCGTTCCTGCCCATGCGCCACACCGACTTCATCTTCGCCGTGGTGGGCGAGGAGGGCGGGCTGATCGGCGCGTTGACGGTGGTGCTACTCTACGGCGTCATCATCCTGCGCGGCTATCGCCTGTCGGCCGTGGCGCGCAACGGATTCGCCAGCCTGATGGCGGTGGGGCTCGTCTCCGCGCTCTTCTACCACGTCACGGTCAACGTCCTGATGACCATCGGCTGGGCGCCGGTGACCGGATTGCCCCTCCCGCTCCTGTCCTATGGAGGCACCGCGTTGATCGTGAACTGCGTGCAGCTCGGGCTGCTCCAGAACGTGGCGATGCGGCGCCAGGAGCACTGACCGTGTATCCGGAGTTGGCCCATTGGGGGTTCGTCCACATCCGCACCTACGGCCTGATGCTGGCGCTGGCCTTCCTGGTCGGCACCTGGCTCGGGATGCGCGAGGCCAAGCGGCTCGGCCTCGACGAGGACCGGCTGGTCAACGTCATCCTGATCGTGCTCATCGCCTCGGTGCTGGGGGCGCGGGCGCTCTACGTGCTGGAGCACATCCAGGAGTTCCGCCGCGAGTGGGGGAGCGTCATCGCGTTGTGGCAGGGCGGGCTCACGCTCTACGGCGGCATCATCGCCGGGACCGTCGCCGGGCTGCTCGCCGCTCAGCGGTTCGGGCTCCCCAAGTGGACGGTGGCCGACGCGCTCGCCCCGTCGCTCGCGCTCGGCACCGCCTTCGGCCGGGTGGGATGCTTCCTCAACGGGTGCTGCTACGGCCGGCCGACGCACCTGCCCTGGGGGGTCCACTTCCCGCCCGACTCGTTCGCCGGACTCGAGTTCGGCAACGCCGCGGTCCATCCCTCGCAGCTCTACTTCGCGGCGGCGGGCGTCATCCTGTTCGCGCTCCTGTGGGGGCTGCGCCGGCGCATGACCGTGCCCGGCGTGCTGTTCTGGACCTTCATCGTCCTGTTCGGCCTGGTGCGCATCCCGCTCGACATGACGCGCGCCTACGAGCCCGAGGCGGTGGTGCTCCACCTGTCGGCCTTCGACGTGACCGAGAGCCAGATGAGCAGCCTGGCGCTCGCGCTGTTCGGCAGCCTGATGATCCTGAGGC
>VBPB01000006.1 GCA_005893365.1 Candidatus Eiseniibacteriota bacterium | reverse complement strand
GAGATCATCTCGGCGGGGCTCTTCCACGCGCAGCCGGTGGCGCTGGCGGCCGACTACCTCAAGCTCGCGGTGGCCGAGGTGGCCTCGCTGGCCGAGCGCCGCATCGACCGGCTCCTGGACGCGCGCGTCTCGGAGCTGCCGGCGGTGCTGGCCGGCGACCCGGGCCTGGAGTCGGGCTACATGCTGGCCCAGTACACCGCCGCGGCCCTGGTCTCCGAGAACAAGACGCTCTGCCATCCGGCGAGCGTCGACTCGATCCCGACCGGCGCCGGCCTCGAGGACCACGTGAGCATGGCCCCGATCGCCGGCCGGCACGCCCGCCAGGTGGTGGAGAACGCCGCGCACGTGGTGGCCCTCGAGCTGATGTGCGCGACCCGGGCGCTCGAGTTCCGGCGGCCGTTGCGCGCGGGGCTCGGGTGCGAGCGGCTCTATGGCACGGTGCGGCGCCTGGTGCCGGCGCCCGATGGCGACCGCCCGCTCGGCAACGCCTGCGAGAGCCTGGCGCGCTGGGTGCTCTCCGCGGCCCCGGTCCGCCTCGCCGAGGAGCTGCTCGCCCAATGAGTCCGACGTGAGCCCCACCGCCACCGCCCGCCCCGTCCGCGCCCCGCGCGGTCCGGCGCTGTCCTGCCGCGGGTGGGTGCAGGAGGCGGCGCTGCGGATGCTCATGAACAACCTCGACCCCGAGGTGGCCGAGCGGCCCGACGACCTGGTCGTCTACGGCGGCACCGGCAAGGCGGCGCGCTCGTGGGAGGCCTTCGATCGCCTGGTCGCGAGCCTGCGCGCCTTGGGCGACGACGAGACGCTGCTGGTCCAGTCGGGCAAGCCGGTCGGCGTGTTCCGCACCCACGCAGACGCGCCGCGGGTGCTGATCGCCAACGCGCTGCTGGTGCCGCGCTGGGCCACCTGGGAGCACTTCTGGGAGCTGGAGGGCAAGGGGCTCACCATGTTCGGCCAGATGACCGCCGGCTCGTGGATCTACATCGGCTCGCAGGGGATCGTGCAGGGCACCTTCGAGACGCTGGCCGAGTGCGCCGAGCGCCACTTCGGCGGCGACCTGGCCGGCCGGCTGGTGCTCACCGCCGGCCTCGGCGGCATGGGCGGAGCCCAGCCGCTGGCGGTCACCATGAACGGCGGCGTGTGCCTGGCGGTGGAGGTGGACGAGGCGCGGGCGGCGCGGCGCGTCGAGACCGGCTACTGCGACCGCCTGACCCGCTCGCTCGACGAGGCGGTGAGCCTGTGCGCCTCGGCGCGCGCGGCCCGGCAGGCGCTGGGCGTGGCGCTGATCGGCAACGCCGCCGAGACCCACCCCGAGCTGCTGCGGCGCGGGCTCACGGTCGACGTGGCGACCGACCAGACCTCGGCGCACGATCCGCTCGACGGCTACGTGCCGGCGGGGCTGACGCTGGCGCAGGCCGCCGCCCTGCGCGCCGCCGATCCCGACGAGCACGTGCGCCGCGCCCGCGCCTCGATGGCGACCCAGGTGCGCGCGTTGCTGGGGATGAAGGCGCGCGGCACGGTGCTGTTCGACTACGGCAACAACCTGCGCGGCGAGGCGGAGCGGGGCGGGCTCGCGCACGCCGAGGCGTTCTCGTATCCGGGGTTCGTGCCCGAGTTCATCCGGCCGCTCTTCTGCACCGGCAAGGGGCCGTTCCGCTGGGTGGCGCTCTCGGGCGAGGCGTCGGACATCCTCGCCACCGACCGCGCGGCGCTCGAGGAGTTCCCCGACGACCAGAGGCTCCAGCGCTGGATCCCGCTCGCCCAGCAGCGCGTGCGCTTCCAGGGATTGCCGGCGCGCATCTGCTGGCTCGGCTACGGCGAGCGCGCGCGGCTCGGGCTGCGGTTCAACCGCATGGTGCGCGAGGGCACGCTGCTTGGGCCGATCGTCATCGGCCGCGACCACCTGGACGCCGGCTCGGTCGCCTCGCCCTACCGTGAGACCGAGGGCATGCGCGACGGGAGCGACGCGGTGGCCGACTGGCCGATCCTGAACGCGTTGCTCACCACCGCGTCGGGGGCGTCCTGGGTGAGCGTCCATCACGGCGGCGGGGTCGGCATCGGGCTCTCGATCCACGCCGGCATGGTGGTGGTCTGCGACGGAAGCGAGGCGGCCGACTTGAGGCTCGCGCGCGTCCTGACCAACGACCCGGGCACCGGGGTCATGCGCCACGCCGACGCCGGCTATCCCACGGCCATCGAGCACGCGCGCCGGACCGGCCTCTGCCTGCCGGGGCTCGCGCCGCGGCCGGAGGCGTGATGGCCTTCGCCGCCCCGGAGTCCCACGGCAAGACGGTGGCCGGGAGCACGGCCTACGTGGTCCTCCACAACACCGCCGAGGTCGTGACGCCGGACGCCGAGGGGGTGCGCATCCTGCGCTACCCGCGCGGCGCGGTGGTGTTCCGCGACGGGCGCGTGCTGGAGGTGGGCGAGGGGGCGGCCCTGCTGCGGCGCCACGGCGACGCCCGGCCGATCAACGCCCGGGGCCGGCTGGTGACGCCCGGGCTCGTGGACTGCCACACGCACATGATCTTCGCCGGGCACCGGGCGGGAGAGTTCCAGCGCCGGCTCGCGGGCGAGAGCTACGCGGCGATCGCCGCGGCCGGCGGCGGCATCCGCTCGACCGTGGCCGCCACCGACGCCGAGCGCGACGACCTGCTCGAGAAGGGGCTCGCGGCGCGCCTGGAGCGCTGGCGGGCCAACGGCTGCACCACGGTCGAGGTGAAGAGCGGCTACGGGCTGATGCCGGACCGCGAGCTGCGCCTGCTGCAGCTGATGCGGGCGGCGGTGGCGCGGGTCCCGCTGCGCGTGGTGCGCACCGCCCTGGTGCTGCACGCGCTGCCGGACACCTACCGCGACCGGCGCGACGACTATCTGGACGAGGTGCGCGAATACCTGCTGCCCGAGATCGTGCGGCGCGAGTTCGCCACCGCGGTGGACGTCTTCTGCGACCGCGTCGCCTTCAGCCCCGCCGAGTGCGAGCGCCTGCTGGTCGCGGCGCGCGAGCGGGGCCTGGCGCTGCGGCTCCACGCCGAGCAGACGGCGCGCGTGGGGGGGGCGGCGCTGGCCGCGCGACTCGGCGCCGCGTCGGCCGATCACCTGGAGTGTGCGACCGACGAGGACTGGCGGGCGCTGGCCCGGGCCGGCACCGTCGGGGTGCTGCTGCCGGCCGCCGCCCTGACGCTGGGGCAGGCCTTGCCGGAGGCGCGGCAGCTGCGCGCGAGCGGGGCGCGGGTGGCGCTGGCGACCGACTTCAACCCGGGCACGGCGCCGGCCCAGTCGTTGCTCGAGTGCGCGGCGCTGGCGGCCCGGTTGTGCGGGTTCACGGCCGAGGAGACGCTGATGGCGGTGACCTGGAACGCCGCCCGGGCGCTGGGCCTCGAGTCCCGGGTGGGCCACCTCAATCCCGGCGCGTGGGGCGACGCGGTGGTCTGGGAGTGCGAGACGCTGGAGGAGCTGCCCTACTGGATGCCCGCGGTGCGGCCGGACTGCGTCTTCATCCGCGGCGCCGACCTGGCGCTGCCGTCGTTCGAGGGCCGGGTGTGGCCATGAGCGTGATCGGCGTGCACCGGGCCAGCGTGGGCGACGCCCGCGCGGCCCCAAGACCCGGAACCCGAGGAGGGTCGCGATGACCCGTCTGGTCGAATGCGTCCCCAACGTGTCGGAAGGCCGGCGCCCCGAGGTGATCGAGACGCTGATCGGCGTCATCGCCGCCGTCCCGGGCGCCACGCTGCTCGACCGCGAGATGGACCCCGACCACCACCGCTCGGTGCTCACGTTCGCCGGCGAGCCCGGGCCGGTCATGGAGGCGGCCTTCCGCCTGACCCAGCGCGCCGCCGAGTTGATCGACCTGAACCAGCACCGCGGCCAGCACCCGCGCATGGGGGCGGTCGACGTCGTGCCGTTCGTGCCGGTCGAGGGGATGACGCTCGAGGACTGTGCCGACTTGGCGCGGCAGACCGGGCGGCGGATCGGCGAGGAGCTGGGCATCCCGGTGTTCCTGTACGAGGCGGCGGCCGCGCGGCCCGAGCGCGTCGCCCTCGCCGAGGTGCGGCGGGGCGAGTTCGAGGGGCTGCGCGAGCGGATCGGCCGCGATGCCTCGCACGCGCCCGACTTCGGGCCGGCGCGCATCCACCCGACCGCCGGGGCCACCGCGGTCGGCGCGCGGCGCTTCCTGGTCGCGTTCAACGCCAACCTCAACACCGGCGACGTGCGCGTGGCCAAGGCCATCGCCGCGGCCATCCGCGAGCAGGGCGGGGGCCTCAAGCACGTGCGGGCCCTCGGCTTCTCGATCGAGGGCGGCCGGCGGGCCCAGGTGAGCATGAACCTGGTGAACACGCAGGCGACCCCCATCCACCGGGTGCTGGCGCTGGTGCGCGACGAGGCGGCCCGGCGCGGGGCGGCGATCTCGGGGTGCGAGGTGGTCGGGCTGGTGCCGGAGTACGCGATGCTGGACGCCGCCGAACATGCGCTCCAGCTCGAGGGCTTCCGGCGCGACCAGGTGCTGGAGCTGCGCCTGCGGCAGCCGCCGCTCACCGGCGCGGTGACGCTCGGCTCGCTGTTGGACCAGGTGGCGGCCCCCACGCCCACGCCCGGCGGCGGGACGGTGGCGGCGATCGCGGGCGCCCTGGCGGCGGCGCTGGCCGCCATGGTGGCCAACCTGTCGCTGGGCAAGCCGGCGTACGCCCGGCACGCCGAGGCGCTGGCGGCCGCGGCGCGCGACGCGGAGCGCCTGCGCGAGCAGCTGGTGACGCTGGGCCGGCAGGACAGCGAGGCGTTCGAGGCCGTGCTCACGGCCTCCCGGCGCCCGCAGACCGACGCCGCGGCCACGGCCGCGCGCGACCAGGCGATGGCCACCGCCGCCCTCGCCGCGGCGCGGGTCCCGCTGGCCACCGCCCGGGCCTGCCTGGGGGTCCTGGAACTGGCCGGCCGGGTGGCCGAATGCGGTAACCGCAATGCCATCACCGATGCCGGGACGGCCGGCCTGCTCGCCCGGGCGGCCGGGGAGGGGGCTGGGGGAGGCCGCCGATAAGCAGGATGTGGAGATCGAGTTGCACCGGCTCCAAGCGGCGCTCGTGCGCGCGGCCGACGCATGCGCGGCCACCGTGAGAGCCACGCTCGACGCTTGAATCGGTGGTGGCCTGATCCGCATTCCGCCCGCGGTCCCGGGGGAGAGCAAGCATCTTGGACAAGTCGATCGAGATCAAGCGTCAGGCTCAGCGTTCGATCCAGAGCGGTGACCTGGACGGGGCGTTGGCCGCCTACGAGCGGCTGGTCGGCGCCGATGACTCCGACCCCTACAACTACATCCTGCTGGCCGACCTCCTCTACAAGAAGGGCGACCAGGCGCAGGCCATCAAGCGTTATCTGACGGCGACCGCCTGCTACGAGAAGTCGGGCCTCTACAAGAACGCGATCGCCGTGGCCAAGAAGATGCTGCGGCTGTCGCTCTCGAACGAGGTCGTGCTCGATCGCCTCGCGGCGCTCCACGCCCTCGACGGTCTCGGCACCGAGGCCACGCTCTACTACACGCAACTGGCCGAGCACTTCGTCCGCGAGAACAAGTTCGTGGATGCCGCCGGCTCCTTGCGCAAGGGCTTCGACAGCTGCCCGGACAACATCAAATCGCTCGAGCGGCTGGCCGAGGTGCACGCCCTGGCGGACAACCCGGAGGCGTCGGCCCGCACCCTCGCCGAGGCCGCCTACCACTATCGCCGGGCCGGCCAGGAATCGGACGCGGACCGCTGCGGCCTGCAGGCGGAGCGCCTGTTGCCGGGCTCGGTCGCGGCGTTCGTGGCCGAGGTGCCGCCGCCGCCGCCGGCCGCCCCCGCGCCCGCCGCGCCGCCGTCCGCCGCGACCTTCGCGCGGACCGCGCCCGAGCCCGGCGGCCGCCTCGGCGCGACCGACGTGGCCCCACCGGACGTCGTTGCCGCCGACGATGGGTCCGTGGACGACGACACTACCGCGCTCGAAACCGAAGGGCCGCCGCGTTTCGTCCCGCCTAAGTCCGACGCGGTGATCCGACAGGACATCGAGCACCATTCCCGGGCCACCGCGGCGCCCGCGGCGGCGCCGCCGCCGCCGGCGAGCCCACCGCCCGCCGTGAACGGCGCGGACGCCGGCTTCGAGATGCCGAAAGACCTCAAGGGCGTGGAGCGCCTGCTGGGGCTCGCGCAGACCGAGTTCCGCGCCGGCAACCGCGAGCGGGCCGCCACGATCCTGACCCAGGCCGCGCAGGCCTTCGAGGCGTTCGATCGTCTCGACAACGCCGCCTCGATCTATCGCAGCCTGTGCAACGGGCCGCATGCCACGCCGCAGATGATGGAGCTCTGGCTGCGCAACTGCGAGCGCCGGGAGGACCGGCGCGAGGCCGGACAGGTGGCCTGCGACCTGGGGGATCGGGCCCTCCAGGAGGACGACCTGGACCGCGCGCGCGCCTGGTTCGAGCGCGCGGCCCGCTTCGACCAGAACAACCTGGTGGCGCGGCGCCGCCTCGAGCGGTTGGGTCCGGGCTCGACGGCGCGGCTGGACGAGGTCACCGCCCCGGTCGCGCGCGAGCCGGAGCCCGAGCCGGAGCTCTCGCAGGGCTCGGCCGACGGGAAGGTCCACGTGGCGCTCGACCGGAGCCAGGCGGTCAGCTACGACCTGGCCTCGACGCTGGCCGAGTTCCAGCGCGGCGTGGAGTCCCTGCTGTCCGGCGACGCCCAGGCGCATTACGATCTCGCGGTGGCCTACCGGGAGATGGGTCTCACCCAGCAGGCGATCGAGTCGTTCCGGTTCGCCGCCAAGGAGCCGGCCTTCAAGCTGCGCGCGGCCGAGATGATCGGGCACTGCCTGCTCGAAGAGGGCCGGTTCGAGGACGCCGCCCGGGAGCTGGGCGAGGCGCTGGCCGACACCGCCCTCGACGCGGCCTCGGGCGTGGGCATCCGCTTCCAGTTGGGTCTGGCGCTGGAGGCGGCCGGGCGGCTGCCGGAGGCGCTCGCCGAGTTCGAACGCGTGTTCGAGGTGCAGGCCAGCTACCCGGACGCGGCCCAGAAAGTCCGAGCGCTGAGGAAGCACCTGGAGGCGGCCTGATGGGAGCCTCGGCCCTCGTCCCGGGGGGCCGGCGCGTGGACCTCCACGCGCACACCCTGTTCAGCGACGGGTTGCTCACGCCGGAGGCCCTGGTCGCCCGGGCCATCGACCGTCGCCTCGCCGCCCTCGCCGTCACCGATCACGACACGGTCGAAGCCCTCCCCCGGGCCCGCCTGGCCGCCGGGACCGCGCTCGAGCTGGTGCCGGGCATCGAGATGTCCACCTCCCTCGAAGGCGCCGAGCTCCACATCCTCGGCTTCTACGTCAATCCCGAGCACGCCGCCCTGCGCGACCGCCTCGAGCGGTTCCAGCAGGAGCGACGCGACCGGGCGCAGTCGATCATCGAGCGGCTGCGCGAGCTGGGAGCGGCGGTCGATCTCGAGACGGTGATGGAGCTCGCCGGGCCGGGCGTGGTCGGCCGGCCGCACGTGGCCGAAGCGATGGTCCGCGCCGGGCTGGTCGCCGATTTCGACGACGCGTTCGTGCGCTACCTGGGCAATCAGGCGCCCGCATACGTGCCGCGCCCCGCGTTCAGCGCCGGCGAGGCGATCGCCCTGATCCACGCGGCCGACGGCGTGAGCGTGCTGGCGCATCCCGGCCCGCAGATGCCCGACAGCGTGATTGAGCGGCTGCGGGCCTCCGGGCTGCGCGGCATCGAGGTCTGGCATCCGCAGCACGGGAACGCCACGGTGCGCCGCTACCGCGCGCTCGCCGAGCGGCTCGGGATGCTCGAGACCGGGGGCTCGGACTTCCACGCCGAGCACCGCGGCGCGGACCTGGGCGACCTGCCGGTGCCGGTCACCGTGCTCGATCCGCTCAAGCAGGCGGCGGGCGTCACCGGCTAGGGCCCGAGCCCTGCGCGTTGACGGTGCCGGGGCGGGCGGGTATCTTCCGGTCTCTGCGGCGCGTGGATCGGCCGCGCCCCTCGGCACCCACCCCGCACGGAGAGCCCGTCCGATCGCCCGGCAGCCGTACAGCTCCCGTCGACTTTCGTACGCCGCGCTGCTGGTCGCCGCGGGCCTCACCGGCGTCTACGCCGAGACCATCCCCAACTTCGAGGTGTTGACGCTGGTGGTGTTCTGCTCCGGGGTCCTGCTCGGGCCGCGCGACGGGATCCTGGTCGGGGCGCTCACCATGCTCGTCTACTCGCTCCTCAATCCCTACGGCCCCGCGCACCCGGTGGTCACGGGGGCGCAGGTGGCGGGGAACAGCCTCTCGGGCGCGGGGGGTGCCCTGTTCGCGCGCTGGGGCGGGCCCGCCCGTTCGACCGCATCCCGCGCGCTGGCGCTGGCGCTCGCCGGCGCCGTGCTCACCGCCTGCTACGACCTGTTGACCAACGTGGCCACCGGCCTCGTGTTGGGACAGATGCTCACCTGGTTGATCGCGGGGATCCCATTCTCCCTATGGCACATCGGCTACAACGTCGCCTTGTTCGCGGCCCTCGGCACGCCGCTCACGGCGGTCTGCGGGCGCTACGCGGAGCGGCTCTCGGTCTGACGCTGGTCCTGGCGCTGCCGGCCGGGTCCCAGGCGCAAGCCCCGGCCGCCGGCCGCGCCGACCTGGTCGGCGCCGGCGCCACCAGCCTCCCCGGATGGTGGGGTGCCGCCGGGCGGGCCGGCTGGCTCCCCGACGGCGAGCTCGGCACCGGCGAGCCCTGGGGCCTGGCGGGACTGGTGACCGGCGCGTGGGCGCTCGACCTGCCCGGGCGGTTCGCGTGCGACCGGCCCGCGCCGGGGCTGCGTGGCGCGCGCGAGCCGGTGTCGTGGTTCGACACGCTGGTCGTTACGACCGGCGCCGGCGGCGGCTGGGACGGCTTCGACGCGGCGCTGGTCCGGGCCGGCGCGCGCGCCGAGCTCACGCGGGCGGCGGGGACCGACCTGAGGCCGCGCGCCGACCTCATGCTCGGCAGCGGCTCGCGCGGCTTGAGCGACCACGCGCTGTCGCTCGCGCGCGGCGACACGCTGGGCGGCATCCGTCTCGAGGCCGCGAGCGGCGTGCGCGACGGCAGTAGCCCCGGCACCGGGGCGCTCGCGGGAGCGGGACGCGACCAGTACGACGTGAGCGCCGCCCTGGTGCGCGGCCCGCACCGGTTCGCGGGGGCGTTCGCGCACCGCCGCTCGTCGGCGACGCTGCGCGACGAGGCCGGCGAGCAGACGCGCGGCGAGGGCGGCAACGGGCGCTACCAGTATCGTCGCGGCCGCTGGCAGTTCGTGGCGGCGGGGGAGCGCGGCTACGACCGCATGGTGACCACGAGCGGTCCCGTCGCCACCGGCGTGCGCATCGGCGACGAGAACGCGGCGAGCCTCGAGGCCGAGCGCGACGGCGGTCGCAGCCGGCTCGCGGTGCGCTGGGCGTGGCGCGACACGCGCGTGCGCTCCGACTTAGGGCTGGTGCCGCGCGAGGGCGGCGGCACGCAGTGGCTCGGCGGGCGGTGGCGCGGCCCGCTCGGCGACGGGCGGCTCGAGGCGACCCTCGGAGTCGGACGGGCGCAGGGGATCGGCGGCGTCAAGATGGCGCCGTCGCTGGCCTGGGACTTCACGGGCGGGCCCTGGGCGGGACGCCTGTTCCTGGAGCGCGTGCTGACGCCGGTGCGGACCGACCTCGCCGCGGGCCAGGCCCCGTTCCTCCAGGACACCTGGGTGGGCGGGATCGAAGCCGCAGGACGCGCGGTGGGAGGGGCGCGGCTCGACGCGCGCTTCCTGACCGGGCGCACCCGGGGTCGCGCGGTGCTCGGACGCATCCCGCTCGAAGCCCTCGCGCTGCGCGACGGGATCCGGTCCGATGCCAAGGCCTACGACTTCGGTCTGCTGAGCGGCGAGGCGGTGTGGCGCTGGCGGCACGCGGCGGTCGGGCTCGAGGGGTTCGTGCTGGCGCGCGACGATTCGCCGCTCCAGCCGCGCGTCGATCCGGGCCGCGGCGGCCGCGGCTTCACCGAGGCGCGCTTCACGCTCTTCCGCGGGGACCTGCACGTCCGTCCGAGGCTGGAGGCCGGGGCGATCGGACCGCGCGCGAGCGAGGCCACGCCGTCGCGGGCGATCCCCGGCTTCGTGACCCTGTCCGCCGGGCTCGAGCTGCAACTGGAGGACGCGGTGGTCCTGATCGAGGGCCGCAACCTCGGGGGCCAGGTGCGCTCCCAGGTCTGGGTGGACCCGAGCACCGGCGTCGAGGCGCTGGGCAGCGGCCGGGAGTTGCGCACCACGCTGACCTGGCGGCTCTGGGACTGAACCGCCGCTGACACCCGCCCCCGCGGGACGATCGTGGAAGCACTCACGCCGGGGGAGCGACGCGGGGCGCTGGTGGTGGTGTGCCTGCTGGCGCTCGGCGCCGGCCACGACCTGTGGCGCGCCGGCCGGCCGCTGCCGACTCCGGTCCAAGGCCGGATGGACCCGTCCGCCGCGGCCGCGGCGCCGATCCGGGCGGGTGGGGCCGGCGACACGATCGGACCCGGCGCGCCGGCACGGCCGCCGCTGCGGCTCGACCTCAACCGCGCCACGGCCGCGGAGCTGGATGCCCTCCCCGGGATCGGCCCCGTGCTGGCGGCACGGATCGTCGCCCATCGCGAGCAGCACGGCCCGTTCCTGAGTCCCGAGGAACTGATGGCGGTGCGCGGCATCGGGCCGCGCTCGTTCCACCGCATCGCCGCGCTGCTGACGGCCGGGCCGCCCGCGGCGCCCGCCGACACCCTGCCGGGCCGAACCCGCTAAAGACCGGTCGCCCCCGGCTCGGGATTGCAATCCGCAGTGGCCGATCGGGCCCCGTGCAGATTCCGGTTCAGACCGGGCCGGCTGCCTCCCGATACCCGCCCTGAGCGGATCGGCCCCCGCGGCGTCTCCACGCCTCGGGTGCCCTCCCGCCATTCCGGCCGCGGAAGACCTCATCGGGACTGCAGGCCAGACCGCGCCGCGCCCTCGCGCGGGCGCGACCGTCGACGTCGTGGAGTGCCATCGTGCTGGATGACATCGGTCAGAAACTGCTGGACGCCCAGTTGATCGACGAGCAGGGGCTCGCCAAGGCCGGGCAGCAGCAGAAGCAGAGCGGCGGGACGCTCGCGGGGAGCCTGGTCAAGGTGGGCGCGATCGCCGAGCGCGATCTGCTCGACTTCCTGGCGCGGTACTTCCACGTGCCGGCGACCGACCTGTCGAACTACGAAGCCGACCCGACCCTCACCAAGCTGATCCCCGGCGACGTCGCGAGCAAGCTGATGGCGTTGCCGATCGCCCGTCACGGGCGGCGCCTGGTCGTCGCCATGGCCAACCCGGCCAACATCTTCGCCATCGACGACATCAAGTTCATCACCGGCTACGAGGTGGAAGCCCACGTGGCCGTGGACATGGCGCTCAAGAAGGCCATCGACCGGGCCTACGACTCGGCCGGCTCCATGGCCGACGTCATGAAGGGGATGGAAGAGGAGCTCTCCGTCGTCGAGGAGGAGGACCACGAGTCGGTGGAGGCGGGGATCGCCGCCGCCGACGAGGCGCCGATCGTCAAGCTGGTCAACTCGCTGATCGCCGACGCCGTGCGCAAGGGCGCCTCGGACATCCACATGGAGCCGTACGAGAAGAGCATGCGGGTGCGATTCCGTATCGACGGCGTTCTGCACGAGATGATGTCACCGCCCTTCAAGTTCAAGGCGGCGCTGCTCTCGCGCCTCAAGATCATGGCCGAGCTCGACATCGCCGAGCGCCGCGTCCCCCAGGACGGGCGCATCAAGATCAAGGTGATCAACCGCACCATCGACCTGCGCGTCTCCTCGCTGCCCACGATCTTCGGCGAGAAGATCGTGATGCGAATCCTCGACAAGACCAACCTCAACATCGACCTGGAGAAGCTCGGCTTCGAACCCAAGTCGATGAAGGCCTTCAGCTCGGCCATTGCCAGCCCGTACGGGATGGTGCTCGTGACCGGACCCACCGGGTCCGGCAAGACCACCACCCTCTACTCGGCGCTGTCGCGCATCAACACCCCGGAAGTCAACGTGATGACCGCCGAGGACCCGGTCGAGTACAACCTCGACGGCATCAATCAGGTGCTGGTCAACGAGGACGTGGGCCTCACCTTCGCCGCCGCGCTCAAGGCGTTCCTGCGCCAGGACCCCAACATCATCATGGTGGGCGAGATCCGCGACCTGGACACCGCCTCGATCGCCGTCAAGGCCGCGCTCACCGGGCACCTGGTGCTGTCGACGCTCCACACCAACGACGCACCTAGCGCCATCGGGCGACTGGTGGACATGGTCATCGAGCCGTTCCTGGTGGCGTCGTCGGTCAACCTGATCCTGGCGCAGCGCCTGGTGCGCCGCGTGTGCAACGGCTGCAAGCGGCCGGTCGAGTTCGCGCCCGAGGTGCTGACCGAACTGCATGTGGACCCGGTCGCCGCGCAGAACGCCGCGTTCTCCGAGGGGGCCGGCTGCGTCGACTGCAACAACACCGGCTACCGCGGCCGGCAGGGCGTCTACGAGGTGCTGCCGATGTCGCCGCACATCCGCGACCTGACCCTCGACCGCGCCTCGGCCGGCGTGATCAAGAAGGCGGCGATCGCCGAGGGCATGCTCACGCTGCGGCGCGACGGGCTGGAGAAGCTGATGCGCGGTCTCACCACCGCCGAGGAGATCCTGAAGGAGACCGCTTCCGACGACGTGGATCCGGACGCACCGATCCCGACGGCCTGACACAAGGAGAGTGCTCGTGGTCACGCTGCGAGACCTGCTGGAAGAGATGACCCAGAAGGGGGCTTCCGACCTCCACATCACCGCCGGCGTGCCCCCGGAGATGCGGGTGGACGGCCTGATCACGCCGACCGGGCACGAGGTCCTGACCCCGGCGCTGACCGCGCAGCTCGCCTACAGCGTGCTGTCGGACGAGCAGCGCAAGACCTTCGAGACCACCAAGGAGCTCGACTTCTCCTTCGGGGTCAAGGGGCTCTCGCGCTTCCGCGCCAACGTGTTCCTGCAGCGCGGCGTGGTCTCGCTGGTGATCCGGCAGATCCCCTACGCGATCCCGCCGGTCGAGGGTCTCGGCCTGCCGCCGGCGGTGCACGAGATGGCGCGGCAGCACAAGGGTCTGTTCCTGGTCACCGGGCCCACCGGCAGCGGCAAGTCCACCACGCTCGCCTCGCTGCTCGACCGCATGAACGACACCCGGCAGGCCCACATCATCACCATCGAAGACCCGATCGAGTACATCCACCACCACAAGAAGTGCATCGTCAACCAGCGCGAGATCGGGGCCGACACCGGCTCGTTCCCCAAGGCCCTCAAGTACGTGCTGCGCCAGGACCCCGACATCATCCTCATCGGTGAGATGCGCGATCTCGAGACCATCGAGGCCGCGCTGACCATCGCCGAGACCGGCCACCTGGTGCTCGCGACGCTGCACACCAACTCGACCTACGAAGCGGTGAACCGGATCGTCGACGTGTTCCCCGCCGAGCAGCAGCGGCAGATCCACACCCAGCTCGCGTTCACGCTGCTGGGGGTGGTGACCCAGCAGCTGGTCCCGCGCAGCTTCGAGGCGGGGCGGACGATGGTGGCGGAGGTCCTGGTCTGCACGCCCGCCATCCGGGCGGTCATCCGGGAAGGGAAGACGCACCAGATCTACAGCCTCATGCAGGCCGGACAGAAGTTCGGCATGCAGACCATGAACCAGGCCCTGCTCCAGGCGGTGCTCGAGAAGCACATCAGCCCGGAGCGGGCCATCGAGTGCACCAGCGACCGCGGCGAGCTGGAGTCGATGCTCGACAAGGTCGTCCGGGCGGCGGCTTAAGGAGGACGGCAATGCCGACATTCGTGTGGAAAGGTCGCTCCCTGGCCGGCGAGCCGCAGGCGGGCGAGATCGACGTCGCGCGCCGCGAGGACGCGCTCGAAGTCCTCCGCAAGAAGAAGGTGCTGGTCACCTCGCTGCAGCAGAAGGTGGGGTTCAAGCTGCCCTCCTTCGGCGGCGTGTCGGTGACCACCAAGGACCTGGCCATCTTCACCCGCCAGTTCGCCACCATGATCTCGGCGGGCCTGCCGCTGGTGCAGTGCCTGGACATCCTGGCCAAGCAGTCGAGCAAGCCCGGATTCGGCCGCGTCATCGGTGAGGTGACCCGCGAGGTCGAGTCGGGCTCGACCCTGGCCGACGCGCTGGGCCGCCACAAGACCGTGTTCGACGACCTGTTCCGCAACATGGTCGCGGCGGGCGAGGCGGGCGGCGTGCTGGACGAGATCCTCATGCGTCTGGCGGTCTACATCGAGAAGGCCGACGCCCTGAAGCGCAAGGTGCAGAGCGCCATGGTCTACCCGGCGGTCGTGCTGACCGTGGCCCTCGGGGCGACGTGCTTCATGCTGATCTTCATCATCCCGACCTTCGCCAAGATGTTCAGCGACTTCGGCGGCGAGCTGCCGCTCCCCACCAAGATCGTCTTGCTCCTCTCGAATGGGCTGAAGATGTTCTGGTGGGTGATCATCGTCATGATCGCGATCGGCGCCGTGCTCTTCAAGAACTTCTACGCCACCGAGAACGGACACCGCACCGTGGATCAGATGATGATCAAGATGCCGGTGCTGGGCGACGTCCTGCTCAAGGGCGGGGTCGCCCGCTTCACCCGTACGCTCGGCACGCTGATCGCCTCCGGCGTCCCGATCCTGGCGGGCCTCGAGATCACCGCCCGGACCGCCGGCAACAAGGTCCTCGCCGAGGCCATCATGACCGCCCGCGCCTCCATCCGCGAAGGCGAGACCGTCGCGGCGCCGCTCAAGGCCTCGGGCGTGTTCCCGCCGATGGTGGTCCAGATGATCGCGGTCGGCGAGCAGACCGGCGCGCTGGACGAGATGCTCACCAAGGTGGCGGTCTTCTACGAGGCCGAGGTCGACACCGCCGTCGACACGATGACCTCGATCATCGAACCGATCATGATCGTGGTCATGGGCGGCATCGTCGGCGGCATGGTCGTCGCCATGTACCTGCCCATGTTCAAGCTCATCAGCGTGGTGGCGGGAGGAAACTAAGTGGCCCCGAGCCGGACGCCGGAGACCGATGCCACCGCCCTGAGCGCCGCGCTCGCCCACGTGGGCGACCGGTGGGAGCGGCTCAAGACGCTGATCCGGGCGCGTCTGCTGGTGGCGACCTTGGCGCTGCCGCTGGGGGTGCTGTTGGCCCCGAGGGCCACGCGCGACGCGTGGCCGGTCTTGTGGTGGTCGCTGCTCGGGGTCGGGGCGTTGTCGGCACTGTACTGGCTGGCGACAGTCCTGCGGCGCGGTGAGGTCGCGCAGTATTACGTCCAGTTCACCTTCGACCTGGTGATCGTCACCGTCATGGCGGCGCTGACCGGCGGCCGGGAGAGCCAGTTCGCGCTCTTCTTCGCCCTGGTGGCCATCGCCGGCGGGCTCCACCAGCGCCTGACCGGCGGCCTGGTCACGGCCGCGGGGGCGAGCCTCGTCTATCTGGCGCTGCCCTGGATCGGCCCGATGCTGGGGGCGGCACCGGGCGGCGAGGCCCGGCCGGACCTCCACTGCGCATTCTTCCTCATGGTCGGAGCCCTCTCGGGCGTCCTGGGCCGGCGCATCCAGCGGACCCGGGCCCACCTCGAGCGCACCGCCCGCGAGCTCAACCGTGTGATGGTCAACAACGACCTCATCCTCAAGCACCTGACCTCCGGCGTGTTCACCGTGGACCGCACCGGGATGGCCGCCTATCTCAACCCGGCCGCCGAGGAGGTGCTGGGCATCCGCTTGGAGGGCGTGCGCGGCCGCTGGATCCAGGACTCGCTCCCGGAGCGGCTCAAGCCGCTGCGCGACACGCTGCTCCTCTGCCTCGAGCAGCGGCAGTCGCGCACCCGCGCCGAGATCATGGTGCGCGCCGCGTCGGGCGTGCCGCTGCCGCTCGGCATCTCCACCAGCCTGCTCATGCACGACGACCTGGTGACCGGGGTGGTGGCGGTGTTCCAGGACCTGACCGCGGTGCGCGAGATGGAGCGCCAGGTGCGCCGTCACGAGACCCTGGCCGAGGTCGGGGCGCTGGCGGCCGGCATCGCCCACGAGCTGCGCAACGGGCTCAATCCCATCAGCGGCTCGGTGGAGTGCCTGCAGCGCGAACTGCGCCTGGAGGGCGAGAACGCCGTCCTGATGGACCTGATCGCCACCGAGTCGGCGCGGCTCAACCGCTTCGTCACCGATCTGCTCACGTACTCGCGGGAGCGCGACCTGGTGGTGGAGCTGCTCGACATCGACGAACGGCTGGCCGAGCTGTGCGACGTGGTGGCCCGCGATCCGCGGTGCCGGCCGGGCACGACCGTGCGCTGGCAACCCGCCGCCACCCGGCCCTGGCTCAAGGGGGATCACGAGCAGTTGCGACAGGTGTGGCTCAACCTCGCCACCAACGCCCTCGAGGCGATGGCGGAGGGCGGGATCCTGGTGGTGCGCTCGCTCGACGGAGACGGGGACCAGGTGGTGGTGGAGTTCATCGACAACGGGCCCGGCATCGCGGCGGAAGACCTGCCGCGCGTCGGGCAGCCATTCTTCACGACGAAGCGGGGAGGCACCGGTCTGGGCCTGGCGATCGCTCAGCGGATCGTGGAACGGCATGGGGGTGCGCTCGCGTTCGAGAGCGCTCCCGGCCGCGGCACGACCGCGCGCGTGACCCTGCCCGGGGCCACGGCTCCCGTGGCCCTGGCGGCCTGACCGGCGGCCGTAACCATCCGAGCGAGGTGAACACGATGCCCGCGGACAAGATCCTGGTGGTGGATGACGAGCAGAGCATGACGCAGTTCCTGAGCATCGTGCTGCGCAAGGAAGGCTATCTGGTCACCACCGTGAACAGCGGCAAGGACGCCCTGGAGAAGGTGAGGGCGGACGGCTACGACGTCGTCATCACCGACATCAAGATGCCGGGGATGGATGGTCTCCAGCTCCTGGCTCAGATCAAGAAGCACGACCCATCGTTGCCGGTGGTCATCATGACCGCCTACGCCTCGCAGCAGTCGGCGATCGACGCCGTCAACCATGGCGCGTTCCAGTACCTGATCAAGAACGCGAAGAACGACGAGATCAAGCTGGTGGTCCGCAACGCGCTCGAGATGCGGAGGGTGCGGAGCGAGAACCTGTTCCTCAAGCGGGAGCTCAAGAAGGGCCACGAGGAGCGGACCATCATCGGTTCGTCCGACGAGATGGTGCGGGTGTTCAAGATGGTGGACAAGGTCGCCGGCAGCGAGGCGACCATCATGATCCAGGGCGAGAGCGGCACCGGCAAGGAGCTGATCGCCCGCGAGATCCACTACCGCAGCGGCAAGTCGCAGGGGCCGTTCGTCAGCATCAACTGCGGGGCCATCCCGCGCGACCTGCTCGAGAGCAACCTGTTCGGGCATGTGAAGGGTTCGTTCACCGGGGCGGTGCGCGACGCGGCCGGGCTGTTCCAGGTGGCCGAGGGCGGCACGTTCTTCCTCGACGAGGTCGGGGACATGCCGCTGGCGACCCAGGTCAAGCTGCTCCGCGCGCTGCAAGAGCGCGAGATCATCCCGGTGGGGGGGACCCAGCCGATCAAGATCGACTGCCGGCTGGTCGCGGCCACCAACGCGGACCTCGAGAAGGAGGTCGCGTCCGGGCGCTTCCGCGCCGACCTGTTCTACCGGCTCAACGTGATCCCGCTCCGCCTGCCGGCCCTGCGCCAGCGGCGCGACGACATTCCCATCCTGGTGGACCACTTCCTCAAGCGCCACGCGCAGGGCGGTGCGCCGAAGACCGTCAGCAAGGAGGCGATGGACCTGCTCATGCGCTACGACTGGCCCGGGAACGTGCGCGAGCTCGAGAACGTCATGGAGCGGGCGCTGATCCTCGACGAGAGCGGGGCCATCGGTCCGGAGGACCTGCCCGAGAAGATCCGCTTCGGGCAGAGCCAGCGCGGGAGCCTGGTCATCGACACGCCGACCATGACCTTGGAGGAGCTGGAGAAGGAATACATCCTCAAGGTCCTGAACCACACGCGTTGGCAGAAGAAGCGGGCCAGCGAGGTCCTGGGCATCAACGCCTCGACCCTCTATCGCAAGTTGCTGGGCTACGGCCTCGACAAGGGCGACCGCGACGGGAACGAGTTCCCGGAGACGCCGGACGAGCACGCGGCCTGAGATTGCAGCCCGCACGAAAGGCCTCCGGCCGCTGCGTTCTGCGCGACCTCGGGCCCGCCCGGAAGAAAAACGCCCGGCGGGTCCGGGGCGCGCCGGCGAAGCGACCGGTCCGGCTCCTGTAAACCATGGGTTTGCAGCGTGTCGGGGCCAAGGACAGGAGGTCCTTCCGGTGGCATACCGGTTGCACAACCTCCTGGCAGAAGGGGTCGGTAGGTATCGGCACCTATCTCAGACCCCATTCAGGCGAGTCCACGGAGGAGTATCCATCATGTTCAAGTCACAGAAGGGGTTCACGCTCATCGAGCTGATGATCGTGGTCGTCATCATCGGCATCCTGGCCGCCATCGCGATCCCCAACTTCATCGCCATGCAGAACCGGGCCAAGGAGGGCAGCACCAAGTCCAACATGCACACCTTCCAGCTCGCGTCGGAGGACTACGGCACCCAGAACGACGGTGCGTATGCCGACGTCGCCTCGACCGTGGCGGCGCTGCTGCCGAGCGCGGGGGCCAACTTCAAGAACCCGTTCGACGGGACGGTGGGCGATGGCAAGTCGTTCGAGGACCGCGCGACGATCGCCGGTGCGCCGACGGCCCTGGCGGGTCTGACGAGCTACGCGGACAACGCCGGCGCCAAGACCAGCTACAACATCAAGGGCTACGGCAAGTCGGCCGCTCTGACGCTGGTCCTGACGTCGGGTCAGTAGTCGAGGGTGAAGGCGGTGCCGCGCGACCGTGCGGCCCCGCCCCACCGAAGGGGGAGCGACGCCACGATGTCCAGGGATCCGAGAGGTTTCACGCTGATCGAGCTGATGATCGTGGTCGTGATCATCGGGATCCTCGCCGCGATCGGCATCCCCAACTTCGTGCAGATGCAGTCTCGCGCCAAGGAAGGCAGCGTCAAGTCCAACATGCACACGTTCCACGTAGCGGCAGAGGACTACAACGTGCAGAACGACGGAGCGTACGCGGACGTGGCCTCCGATGTCGCGGTGCTGCTGCCGAGCGCGGGCGCCAACTTCACGAACCCGTTCGACGGCACGATCGGCGCGGACAAGTCGTGGGAGGACCGGGCCACGCTGGCCGGATCTCCGGCCGCCACGCCGGGGCTGACGAGCTACGCCGACAACGCCGGAGCGAAGACGAGTTTCAACATCAAGGGATACGGCAAGACGGGAGTGCTCAACCTGGTGTTGACCGCTGGGCAGTAACGCGGGGCCGGGGTCGTGCGGAGGCACGGCCCCGAATCGGCAACAACGAGGAGGAGACAGCGTCATGAAGAAGTCTCAGAAGGGCTTCACCCTGATCGAGCTGATGATCGTGGTCGTCATCATCGGCATCCTGGCCGCGATCGCGATCCCCAACTTCATCGCCATGCAGAACCGGGCGAAGGAGGGCAGCACCAAGTCCAACATGCACACCTTCCAGCTGGCGGCCGAGGACTATGGCACCCAGAACGATGGTGCGTATGCGGACGTCGCTTCGACGGTGGCGGCGCTGCTGCCGAGCGCGGGGGCCAACTTCAAGAACCCGTTCGACGGTTCGGTCGGTGATGGAGCGTCGTTCGAGGACCGCGCCACGATCGCTGGTGCGCCGACGGCCCTGGCGGGTCTGACGAGCTACGCGGACAACGCCGGCGCCAAGACGAGCTACAACATCAAGGGCTACGGCAAGTCGGCCGCGCTGACGCTGGTGCTGACCTCCGGTCAGTAGACGGACGCGGTATCGGACGGGGGCGGGAGCGATCCCGCCCCCGTCGTCGTTATCGGGGAAGGCCTGGGCTCCGAGCCCGGCACATCGATTGCACTCTGCACGGCCCGTGAGGCGGGTGGATCCGCCGACCGTTTGCCGACAACCACTTGCGCGTCGCGGCTCCGGCCGTGAGTGCTCCCCGATCGAGGCCATCGTGCGAACTTCCGCCGCTCCCGCGTCAGGCTGGCCAACGCCTGGCCGGTTGCCGGACGCCCCGGACCACCCGCCCGAGGCGCTGGCCATCCGGACCGCGGGCCTCAGCAAGTCCTACCGGCACAACTGGACCGGCCGGATCGTCACCGGTCTTGACGAGCTGAACCTCGAGGTCCGGCTCGGGGAGGTGATGGGCTACCTGGGCCCCAACGGGGCGGGCAAGACCACCACGCTCAAGCTCTTGACCGGCCTGCTCAAGCCGACCCGCGGGGACGCCTGGCTGATGGGCGTGCCGATCCAGCAGGTCTCAAGCCGCCGCCGCATCGGCTTCCTGCCCGAGCAGCCGTACTTCTACGAGTACCTGAACGGGATGGAGTATCTGGAATTGGCCGGCCAGCTCTCGGGCCTCGCGGGCCAGGAGGCCCACCGGCAGGCGCGCGGCTGGCTCGGGCGCGTCGGCCTCGGCGAGCGGCCCCGCCTGGTGCTGCGCAAGTACTCGAAGGGGATGCTGCAGCGGTTGGGGCTCGCCGCCGCCCTGCTGCACCAGCCCGACGTCCTGATCCTCGACGAGCCGATGAGCGGGCTCGATCCCTTCGGGCGCCGCGACGTGCGTGACCTGATCCTCGAGCAGCGCGAGCGGGGCACCACCGTGCTGTTCTCCTCGCACATCCTGCCGGACGTCGAGATCCTCTGCGACCGCGTCGCCATCATCCTGGGCGGGCGCCTGACCCGGGTCGCCACCGTGGGCCAGCTGGTGGGCGCGAGCCATCAGCAGGTGGAGATCCGCTGCACCGTCGTCCCGCCGTTCGCGCCCGAGCCGGGGCTGGTCGGGACGGTCGAGCGCCGCGACCGGCCGCACGAGACCTCGTTCCTGCTCCACGACGACACGCGCCTGGGCGAGATGCTCGCCTGGCTGCTGCGGGTCGGCGCCCAGGTGCGCGCGGTCACCCCGCAACGGGCCACCCTCGAGGAACTGTTCCTCGCCACGGCGGCCCGGGCGGACGCGGACGCCCACGCCGACGAGCGGAGGAGCGCGTGAAGGCGGCGGCGATCGCGCGGAACACGTTCCGCGAGGCGACCCGGGACCGCGCGCTCACGGGGGTGCTGGTCGCCGGCGTGGCGCTGATCCTCGCGACCCAGGCGCTGGGCGCGCTGGCGCTGGGCGAGGAGTCGCGGCTCACCGTGGACCTGGGGCTCAGCGCCATCTCCGGCTTCGGGCTGCTGGTGATCGTCCTGGTCGGCACCAGCCTGGTCGCCAAGGAGATCGAGCGCCGCACCATCTTCAACCTGCTGTCGCGCCCGATCGGCCGGCCCGCCTACCTGCTCGGCAAGTGGCTGGGACTCTCGAGCGCGCTGTGGGTGGTGGTGGCCGTGCTGGGCCTGGTGGTGTGGCTGATGCTGGAGGTGCGCGGGCACGGCGGCTACGGGCCGGCGGTGGCCGAGGCGGCCTATCTGGCCGGGCTCGAGCTGACGGTGGTGACCGGGCTCGCGGTGCTGTTCTCGGCGCTCTCGACCCCGGTGCTCTCGACGCTCTACACGGTGGGCTTCTACTGCGCGGGCCAGTGGAGCTGGGACCTGCGCGACTTCGCGGAGCGGGCCCCGGGCGCCCTCGGCGTCACGCTGCGCGTGGCGGCCGACCTGGTGCCGAACCTCCCGATCTTCAACATGCGTGCCCTGGCCGCCCACGGCCAGGTGACGACGCCGTTCCATCTCGGGCTCGCCACGCTCTACGCCCTGGTCTACTGCGGGTGCGTGCTCGCGCTCGCCGCGGCCGCCTTCGAGTCCCGGGACTTCAAGTGAGCGCCTTCGCCCTGACGCCGCGGGCGACGCGGATGGCGACCGCCTGGGCGGTGGCGCTCGCGCTCGGGCTGGCCGCGTTCCTGATCGCCGCGGCGGCCCCGCGACGTCTCCCGCGCCCGCAACCGCTCGAGGAACTCTCCTACTACCCGTCGGGGCGGTGTCTCGAGCCCGCCACGCTGGGGCACGCCGAGAGCTTCGCCGACCTGGCCTGGCTGAGGGCGGTCCAGTACTACGGTGAGCATCGCCGCACCGACATGCGCTTCGCGCGCATGGCCCACGTGTTCGACATCCTGACGACGCTCTCGCCGGGATTCCTGCCGGCCTACGTGTTCGGGGGGTTCGCGCTGGCGCAGGAGGGGGGCGACTTCCCGCACGCGGAGGCGCTGATGCTCAAGGGCCTCGAGCGGAACCCCTCGAGCGGCGAGCTCGCCTTCCAGCTCGGGTTCCTCTACTACGTGCGGCCGGGCGGCCGCGACCTGCGCCACGCCGCGGAGTACTTCGAGCTGAGCACGCGGCTTCCCGACGGCCCGCCCGCGGCGCGCCGGTTCGCCGCGTTCGCGCGCCAGAACGCGGGAGACTTGAGAGTGGCCTGGGCCCTGTGGCGGGACGTGGCGCGGAGCTCCCAGAACCGGTACCTGCGCGAGATGGCCGAGCGCGAGATGCGCACGATCGAGCGCGCGTGGGCGGCCGGCCACGCGGCGCTGGCCCGGCGCCACCTGGGGACCCCCCGGGTCATCGTCGGGGGCGCCCCGTGACCGGGACCGCAGCCGCCTCCGCCGCAAGCGGTTGCCGCCGCGGCGGCCACGCCGCCGGCCGGCTTTGGGCCGGAGGGTCGGGTGGGGAGGCGCCCGCCAAGTTCCCCTCAAGCTGGCGCGGTGCGCACCCGATACATCTCTATGAATCGCCGGTGGACTAAGTCCACCCGAGCGACCCTGTCCGGTCGCGGCGGACGCAGCGGCCCGCGGGATGGCTCGGCGCGTCGACGGAAGGCCAACGCCTACTGGGAGTGAACGCATGCTCTTCGGGAAGAAGCAGTCCCTCGTGGGTCTGGACATCGGCAGCCATGCGGTCAAGGTGGTCGAGCTCGAGGCTCAGCCCAAAGGCACCTACCGCCTGGTGAACTGGGGCATCTCCGCTCCGCTGGCCGAGGCGATCGTCGACGGCGAGGTCATGGATCGTCAGCTGGTCACCGACGCCATCGCCAACCTGTTCGACTCGCGCGCCATCAAGTCGCGCAACGTCGAGGCGGCGGTGAGCGGCCGCGCGGTGATCGTCAAGAAGATCACCATGAACCGGCTCTCCAACGAGGACGCCCAGCAGGCGGTCTACTGGGAGGCCGAGCAGCACGTGCCCTACGACATCAACGACGTCTCGCTGGACTTCGAGGTGCTCGGCCCCTCGGCCACCGACCCCAAGCAGATGCAGGTGCTGCTGGTCGCGGCCAAGAAGGACATGGTCATGTCGTTCGGCGACCTGATCCGTGAGGCCGGGCTGCAGCCGCTGATCGTGGACGTCGACTCCTTCGCGGCGCAGAACGCGCTCGAAGCGAACTACGACTTCACCCCCGACGAGGTGGTCGCCATCCTCAACATCGGGGCCGAGATCACGAACATCAACATCGTGCAGGGCGGCGTACCCTACTTCACCAAGGACCTCCAGGTGGGCGGGCACAGCTTCATCGAGGCGGCGCAGCGGAAGTTCAACCTGAGCCAGTCCGAGGCCGCGGCCGCCGTCCGCGGCGAGTCGGGCGCCGCGCTCGAGATCGCGCCGGTCATCGAGCAGGCCTGCGAGGGCCTCGCCACCGCGCTGGAACGGGCCCAGGCCTATCTGCGCACCGCCGGCGAGGCGGGCGCGGTGTCGCGCATCATGCTCTGCGGCGGCGGTGCGCTCACCCCCGACCTGCCCGAGTTCCTGAATCGTCGCATCGGCGTCCCCGCCGAGATCGCCAACCCGCTGGCCCGCATCGCCTACGACCCGGCGCTGTTCGCCGGTCAGGATGTCATGAAGGCGGCGCCCTTCCTGACGGTGGGTCTGGGTCTCGCCCTGAGCCGTCTGGGAGACCGGAAATGATCCGCATCAATCTCCTCCCGCGGGAGGAAAGGGTCCAGCGCCGTTCCACCATGCAATGGAACGCCGGGGAGATGGTGATCCCCGTCGGGGTCGTGGTGGCGACGCTGTTGATCGTCGCCGGTTTCGCGGTCTCGCAGCACTCACGCGTGGCGTCGTTGACGCGCGCGATCGCCGACAAGGATGCCGAGTCGCGGGCCCTGGCGCCGCAGATCGAGCGGGTCAACCGCCTCGCTCAGGAGCGGGCCGAGTTGGACCTGCGCCTGGGGATCATCAACAAGCTGCAAAAGGGACGCACTCAGAGCGTGCGAGTCATGGATGAACTGGCGCGGTGTGTCCCCGACCACCTCTGGATGACGCTGGCCCAGCAGGACGCCGGCAGCCAGCTCGATCTGGAGGGGGTCACCTATTCCAACCTCGTCGTCTCCGATTTCATGTCCCGGCTCGAGCGCTCGCCGATGTTCGCGAACGTGGAGCTGGGGGTGGCGGAGACCGGCGAGATCAGCGACCACAACGTCGTCAAGTTCCACATCACCTGCCAGGTGACGCCGGACGAGCCGGCCAACTAGGAGGGACGCCATGGCGAGCCTGGATCTCAAGAACAAGTTGGTGTGGAAGTCGGCCCTGGGCGTGGCGGTGTCCGCCGGGGTCGCGGGGCTGTTCTTCTGCTCGCACTACCTGCCGTTCGGCTTCCCCAACCAGCGCGACCAGCTGAACGCGCTCGAGTCCGACTTCCAGAAGAAGTCGACCGAGCTGACGCGGGCGCGGGCGGCGGTGGCCGACCTGCCCCGGTTCGAGGCGGAGTACTCGCTGCTGCACGACCGCTGGGCCGCGGCCTCCGAGCTGCTGCCGGCGGACCGCCAGCTGGCGGTGCTGCTGCGCAAGATCAGCCTGGCGGGACAACAGACCGGCGTCTCGTTCCTCATGTTCAAGCCCAGCCCCCCGCAGACCCAGAGCTACTACACCGAGCTTCCGGTCGAGATCTCCGTCTACGGCGGGTACCACCAGGTGGGGTCCTTCCTGGCGGAGCTGGCGAACATGAACCGGATCGTCACGGTCTCGAAGCTCAAGCTCGCGACCAATCTGAAGGGCGACCCGCTCAACACCACCTCGGCATCCCTCACCGCCTCCACGTACAGCCTGAATACCGCCGCCGAGACGACGCCGCTGTCCCCCGCACCGCCCAAGAAGGAGAATGTCAATGCGCGCAAGCAATCCTGATCGTTGGGTGGCCCCGCGCGCGCTCGCCGGGGTGATCGCCACTGGCCTGCTCCTGGGAGGGGTGGCGTCGGTCATGCCGCGAAGCGCCGCGGTGGTGCTGACCCCCGCCACGGCGGAGGCCGCCACCGTGGTGGCGACGTCCGGCAGCAAGGACGCCAAGCCCGCGGCCAAGGCTCCGGCCGCGGCCAGGACGACGGCCTCCGCCAAGCCGGCGGCCCGCAAGGCCGCGGCCCCGCATCCGAACGCCCCCGCCCCGTCCGCGGGCGTGGTGCCGGCCAAGGGCGTGGCGGTGCAGTCCTCGGTCCGTCTCGACGAGCCGCTCACCTACCAGTACAACGCGCTCGGCCGCCGCGACCCGTTCCAGTCGCTGTTGGAGGGGCAGTACGTGGGCTCGGACGTCGGCGGCGACGCCCCTCCGGACATCGGCGCGCTCAAAGTGGTGGGCATCGTCTGGGGTGACGCCGACCAGTTCGCGCTGGTCGAGGACGCCCGCGGCGACAGCCACATCCTGCGGCGCGGTGACAAGGTCATGAACGGTTTCGTCGAAGGGCTCAAGCGTAACGGGATGGTGGTCAATCTCACGGTGGATGGACAATCACAGTCGGTCACGATTCCTCTGACGCGGAAGGGAGAGAATGCCAATGCGAATCGGTAAGGCCTCCATCGGCCTCATACTGGCGGCGGGCGCGTGCCTTGCGGTGCTGCTCGCGGCCCCGGCGACGGCCCAGGAGTCCTCGGCCATGAAGCAGGTGGGCATGGTCCGAACCGGCGCGGGCACCTTCACCATGGACGTCGAGGGGGCGGACCTCCGCACCGTGCTCAAGGCCGTCGCGGAGTTCAGCGGTCGCAACATCGTCGTCGGCAAGGACGTCAAGGCGAGCGTGCACGTCTCCCTGCGCAACGTCGCCTGGGAGGACGCCCTGCGGCAGATCCTGCGCAGCAATGGCCTCGACTACGTCGAGGAGGGCGGCATCCTGCGGGTGGACGACGCGCTGCGGCTCAACAGCGAGGCCAACGAGCGCGAGGCGGCGCACGCCAAGCAGCAGGAACTGGTCCCGCTCGAGACCACCATCATCAAGCTCAACTACGCGAACGCCAGCGAACTCGGCACCGCGCTGTCGTCCTCGATGAGCCGGCGCGGCCAGATGCAGGTCGACCGGCGCACCAACTCGCTGATCGTCACCGACCTGCCCAACAACCTCGAGACGGTCACCAAGATGGCGCAGGCGCTGGACTCGACGACGCCGCAGATCGAGATCACCGCCAAGCTCGTGGACGTGGACGCGGAAGCGCTGCGCGGCCTGGGTATCGAGTGGAACGTCGGACCGGCCACCCCCGAGTTCTGGGCCGGCATCGACGACCCGGCCAACCCGGGCCAGAAGATCCTCCCGGGCGGAGGCGCGCTCCACAACGGTAACCACACCGTCAATGCCGCGGGCGAGCACAACACCCCGGTGAGCGACCCGG
>VBPB01000202.1 GCA_005893365.1 Candidatus Eiseniibacteriota bacterium | reverse complement strand
GGCCTGGTGCTGTTCGGCGTGATGATCGCGATCGTGCTCGAGATGTCGGGCATCTCGTCGCTGCCGTTCGCGGTCGGCGTCTACCTGCCGCTCTCCTCGTCGTCACCCATCTTCATCGGCGGCGCCATCCGCTGGCTGGTGGACCGGGCGCGGCGCAAGGATCTGGCGCACCACAAGCTCTCCGAGGACCAGTTGGCCGCCGAGGCCGACCGCAGCAGCGGCGTGCTGCTCGCCTCGGGCTACATCGCCGGCGGGGCGATCGCCGGGATCATCATCGCCTTCATCGCGGGCCTGTTCGACAACGTGGACGCCGCGCTCACCAAGTGGGCGGAGGCCAGCAACCCGTTCTTCGCCGGACCCAGCTCCGACCTGCTCTCGCTCATCCCGTTCGTCCTGCTCACCGGATTCCTGCTGCTGGTCGGGCGCGAGAAGCTGCTGGGACCGAAGAGCTCGTAGGCTCGACGCCTTAGGAGGTCGTCCGTGTCCGTCCCGTCCCGTCCCGCTCGGTGGGTGCCGGCGCTGGCGCTCGCTGGCGCGCTCGCCCTGGCGCCGGGGTCCGCCATCGCCGCGGGCCCCGGCGCCACCGCCGCGGCGGCCACCGTCGCCGGAGCGCTCACCCTCGCCGTGGACGCCAACGAGGCGCCCCGCGGCATCCTCCACGCGCGGCTCAGCGTCCCCGTGTCCCAAGGGCCGCTCACGCTCGCCTACCCCAAGTGGATCCCGGGCGAGCACGCGCCGACCGGACCGATCACCGACGTCGTCGGCCTCGAGCTGCGCGCCGGCGGCCGGGTGGTCCCGTGGCGGCGCGACAGCGTCGAGATGTTCGCCGTCCACCTCACCGTCCCGCCCGGCGTGCACGTACTCGAGGCGTCGTACGACTTCCTGCTCCCTTCGGGCGGCCAGTTCTCGGGCGGGGTCTCCTCGACGCAGCAGCTGGTGATGGTGAGCTGGAATCAAGTGGCACTCTACCCGGTGGGCCGGCCCGGCGACGACATCCTGGTCGCCGCCTCGTTGAGCCTCCCCCCGGGCTGGGGGTTCGGGACCGCGCTGCCGCACCACGGGGGTGAGGCCGCCGGGACCATCCACTTCGACACCGTCTCGCTCAGCACGCTGGTCGACTCCCCGGTGCTGGCGGGCGCATTCTTCCGGACCCTCCGGCTCAACGAGGGTCTGTCGCCGCCCGCTTACCTCGACATGGCGGCCGACAGCCGCGAGGCGCTGGCGATCCGCCCGCAGGAGCAGGCGGCCCTCTCGCGGCTCGTGGCGGAGGCCGGCGAGCTGTTCGGCGCGCGGCACTATCGCGAATATCACTTCCTGGTCACGCTCAGCGACCACACCGCCCACTTCGGGCTCGAGCACCACGAGTCGAGTGACGACCGGATGTCCGAGCGCACCTGGCTCGAGTCCGACCTCAGGCAATTCCATTCGAACCTGCTGCCGCACGAGTACGTCCACTCGTGGAACGGCAAGTATCGCCGCCCCGCCGGCCTGGCCACGGCGGACTTCCTCGAGCCGATGCGCGACGAGCTGCTGTGGGTGTACGAGGGGCTGACCCAGTACCTGGGCTTCGTGCTGGGCGCCCGCAGCGGCGTGCGCGACGCCAGCGCGACCCGCGAGTGGCTGGCCTACATCGCCGCCCAGCAGGAGCTGCACCGCGGCCGGGCCTGGCGCCCGCTGGTCGACACCGCGATCGCCGCCCAGCTGCTCTACGCGGCGCCCGAAGCGTGGCAGGCGCTGCGGCGCGGGACCGACTTCTACAACGAGGGCGTGCTGCTCTGGCTCGAGGCCGACGCGCTCATCCGGCGCGAGAGCGGCGGCGCGCGGTCGCTCGATGACTTCTGCCACCGCTTCCACGGCGGGGGCACGCTCACCGGTCACGGCGGGGCGCCCCACGTCAAGCCCTACACGCTCGACGAAGTGGTCGCGACGCTGAACGAGGTCGAGCCCCACGACTGGCGGGCGTTCATCGACGAGCACCTGGAGCGCACCGCCGCCCACGCCCCGCTCGCCGGGATCGAGGCGGCCGGCTGGCGGCTCGGCTGGGCCGACACGCTCACCGCGTTCAACAAGGCGGTGGAGAGCGCCGGCAAGCACACCGAGATGCAGTACTCGATCGGCCTGCTGCTCCACGAGGACGGCGGCATCATCGACGTGATGCCGGCCAGCGCGGCGGCCCGCGCCGGCATGGGCCCGGGCATGAAGCTGCTGGCCGTCAACGGCCGCCGCTACTCGGCCAAGGTGCTGCGTGCCGCCGTCAAGGCCACCCGCGGCGCGATGGTACCGCTCGAGCTGCTGGCCGAGAACGACGAGTACTTCCGCACCTTCCGGCTCGATTACCGCGAAGGGGAGAAGTACCCCGTGCTCGTCCGCACGAGCGGCACGCCGGATCTGCTCGGCCGCATCCTCGCCCCGCGCGCCGCGGCCGCGCCCGCCCGCTGAGCCCGGAGTCCGCATGGGTCGTTTCGACAACCTGCACGAGATCGAGCGGCTCGACCCCGAGCGCGACCACCAGCGGATCATGCATCTCTCGTTCGGCTACGAGTTCCCCTGGGACTCGGTCCGCTCGCTCGAGATCGCGCTCTACCGCACCTATTGCATCCCCAGCATCTCCGGGCTGCTCGACCGCACCGGCGAGTTCTACCAGCACACGCAGCGCCGCTACGACGACACCGCCATCCTGATCGCCGAGATGTGCGAGTGGGGCTACGAGGGCGGCCGGGGCCAGGAGGCGCTGGCGCGCATCAACTGGGCCCACGGCCATTTCAAGATCGGCAACGACGACTTCCTCTACGTGCTGTGGACCTTCATCTCCGAGCCCATCCGCTGGATGGACACCTTCTGCTGGCGCAAGCTGTGCCCCAACGAGCGACAAGGCTACTACTACTTCTGGCGCGAGGTCGGCAAGCGCATGGGCATGCGCGACATCCCGCCGAGCCTCGAGGCGTTCACCGCCTGGGCCGCGGCCTACGAGCGCGAGCACTTCCATTTCGCCGAGACGAACCAGAAGATCGGCTCGGCCACCCGCGACCTGTTCGCCTCGTGGTTCCCGCGCCTGACCGCGCCGATCGTGAACTACAGCATCTACGCGCTGCTCGACGACGACATGCTCCAGGCGTTCGGCTTCCCCAAGCCGCTGCCCCTGACGCGGCCGATGATCCGCGCCGGCCTCAAACTGCGCGGCGCGTTCATCCGCTGGCTGCCGCCGCGCCGGCAGCCCCACTTCTTCACCGACAATCCCAACCTCACCCACCCCAAGGGCTACGAGATCGACAAGCTCGGACCGCCCAAGCTGGTGGCGAGCGAAGAGCGGGCGAAGGCGCAAGCCGACACGCCCGACTGATCCGGGCATTGAGCCAGTCCGAACGTTCGTCGGAGTCCGCGCGCGTGGTCGCGCCCGCGCCGCGTCTGGCCGCTCTGCTGCGCCGCGTCGAAGCGGCGGGAGTGAGGGCCACCGAGCGCCATTGGGCGCTGATGCCGGCCGAGGCGGCCCGCCTCCTCCGCCCGCAGGTGGCGCGGGTGGGCGATGGCTTGAGCACCCTGCTTCGGACCAGCGACGCGCTGCGCGTGAACCGCGTCATCGGGCTGGGGCACGCCGGGGACGCCAAGGCGACGATGATCGATGACCTGATCGCCCGTTACCGCACCGCCGGGCTCAAGCGCTTCAGCGTGCAGTTGGGTCCCGGGCCGCAGATGGAGCAGATCGCGGGCTGGCTCAAGGCACGGGGGTTCGCGCGCCGCGGCGGCACACTCCTGCTGCTGCGCGACCTGCGGCGCCCGATCCCGCGCGTGTCATCGGCGCTGCGGGTGAGCCGCGCCACCCGCGTGGATCACGAGGCGATCCTGCGCATCCACAGGGAGGCGTTCGCGCTCCCGGCGAGCCGGAGCGCTTGGTCCCTCGCGGCACTCCGCACGCGCGAGAGCGAGACCTTCGTCGCGCGCGATGGGCGCACGCCCGTGGCGGTCGGGACGCTCCGCGTCGACGGCCGACTCGCGTGGCTCGGGGGCGGCGCCACCCGCACGAGCTGGCGGCGCAGCGGCGCCCACGCCGCGATCATCGCCGCGCGGCTTAGGCGCGCGGTGAGCGTCCGCTGCCGCTGGGCATGGGCCGAGACCGGCATCCCGACCCCCGGCCGCCCCGACGGCTCGCGGCGCAACCTGGTGCGGCTGGGCTTCGAGCCGGTGTGCGTGAAGCCGGTGTTCGTGTGGAGCGAGGGGTAGGTGAGGCGCGTGAGCGTCCGTCTCGCACGCAAGGCTCAGCGAGAATGGGTCCCCAGCTGCTTACGGCGCTTCTGGAACTCGACCTTGATCTGCTTCCGCTGAACTTCGTAGCGCTGCTTGACCCTCTCGATCTCCTCTTTCTCGCGGTCGGCGAGGGAGGAGAGCTGGCTGGCCTCTTCCTGATTCAATGCGATCTGCGCGGGAGACTCGCCCTGCTCGACCAGCGCCTTGCGCTGGTCCTCGAGCGGCTTGAGGTCGGCGTCGAGCTTGTCTCGTAGCGCCTTCAGCTGCGCCTGCAGCGGATCGGCTTGCGCTCTGAACTGGTCGCGCAGCGTCTTGATCTTCTCGTCGATCGCCTTGATCTGGACCTTGCGATCATCGTCCACGGCGATGACTGAGAGATTCTTGTCCGGCGGCTGCTGCGCCCCGCGGTCCGTCTGAGCCGCTGGATGTGCGACCCGCAGGCCGATCATGCTTGTCGCTACCAGGAAGGCGACCAGCCAGCCTCGTGTGCTCGTCGCTTTCATCGGAGGTCCCCCCAGTCAAGATGCGGTTCGGCGTGGTCACGGACCACACGAGGGTACGCTCGGCGCACACCTGTGGTGTCCACGGGTTGTCATCGCCGGGGATCGCGGACCCTACTGCGGTGGGCCCTTGAGGCGGATCGAGATCCGCCTGACTGTGACCTCAGACCCTACTGCGGCGGGCGTTTCAGCGGCGGCGTCGGTATCGGCTCCTGCGGAGGCGGTATACCCTGGAGCAGGACGCGGGGGTCACCCAGCATGGTGAACGGCCAATGATAGTACGGCCCTCCCGGAGGGGGGCCGAGCACGACCTTCAGCAGCCCCGGGTCGAGGATTACCTGGATGTCGTCGAGCGTGTCGCCCGGTGAGATCCAAAGACCGAACTGGGGCTTGTAACCAGGTGTCTTCGGGGAGACGTGGTAGTTCTTGAGTTCGAACGTGAGAGGGACGGACTCGCCCGGAGGAACGCATAGGCAATCGAATCGCCCCGCCGAGTCGACCGGGGCCCGAATCTCCTCACCTGAGCGCCGCCGTACGACGAGAAAGACCGTGGCCGCGGATGCCCGGCGCCCATCAGCGACCGCTACACCGCCGACGAGAGCACTCGCGGCCGTCGAAACCGGTCGACCATCAGAAAGGGTTACCTGGCCGCGGAGGCGCAGCGCGGGGCGTATCGCGAGCGCGGCCACGTGTGTCGACGAGTCGTCATCTCCGGTCGCGAATGGACGTATCGTCACCACCTCTCCTGGTGCCAGGTTCGTCGCGGGGACCCAAACGAACACCGATTCCCGCGGCGCCACGTTCGCGAAGGTGAAGTTGCCGTTCGCGTCGGTCGCGATTTGCTCCGAGCCGACCATGGGTTCGGCTCGGCCGTCCCACGGCCCGAGGCGGACGATTGCCCCGTGCACCGGCTCGCCGGCCCGGAGCAGGCGACCGATTATGGCGGCGCCGTGGGTGAGGCGCAGCGTGATCTGCTCGCCCCAATGGAGTTCCTGGAACACCCTTGGCGCC
>VBPB01000218.1:4355-13299 GCA_005893365.1 Candidatus Eiseniibacteriota bacterium | reverse complement strand
GGTGTGCCGCGCCAATCCGCTCGCCCGCGGGACGCCGGCGCTGATGGCGCAGCTGGGCGCGGCCCTGCAGGCCAGCGGGCTGTGGACCGCGGTCGCGGCCGTGCTGGCCGTGGCGCTGGCGCGCGGCGCCCATCTCGGCCCCGACCGCCCGGGCATCCTGCGGGACCTGGCCACGCTGTTCGTCATCGGCGTGCCGGCTTATTTGATGTCGGCGGTGGTCCACTACCTGCTCCTGGCGTTCGAGGCCTCGCACGCCGCCGAGCGCCGCGTGCTCGAGTCGCAGGTGAGCGCGCGCGAGGCCGAGCTGCGCGCGCTGCGTGCCCAGCTCAACCCGCACTTCCTGTTCAACAGCCTCAACTCCATCAACGCCCTGGTCGGCACCGACCCCGAAGGCGCGCGCCGGATGTGCGAGGGCCTGGGCGACTTCCTGAGGCGCACGCTGGCCCTCGGGTCCCGCACCGCCGTGCCGCTGGGGGAGGAGCTGGCGCTGATCGATCGCTACCTCGACATCGAGCAGGTGCGGTTCGGCGCGCGCCTCAAGGTGGAGCGCACCATCGATCCCGGCGTGCTCGGCTGCCGCGTGCCGCCGCTCCTGCTCCAGCCGCTGGTGGAGAACGCCATCAAGCACGGCGTGCAGGACGCGGTGGAGGGCGGGGCGGTGCGCCTCGAGGCCCGCCGCGACGGCGCGCGCCTCATCGTCAACGTCGAGAACCCGGTGGACTCGGGCGCCCCGTCGCGGCGCGGCGAGGGGGTGGGGCTCGAGAACGTGCGCCGCCGGCTCCTGGCGTTCGGCCCGAGCGAGGCGCGGCTCGCGGCCGCCGCGGATGGCGCCCGCTTCCGCGTGACGCTGGACCTGCCGGCGATCGACGGCGAGGGCGATGCCGGTGCCTGAGGCCCTGCGCGTGATGATCGTGGACGACGAGCCGCCGGCGCGAGCACTCCTGCGCGAGTTCCTCGCGCGCGAGCCCGGCATCACGATCATCGGCGAGTGCGCCAACGGCTTCGAGGCCGTGAAGGCCATCCACGAGCAGCACCCCGACCTGATCTTCCTCGACATCCAGATGCCGCGGCTCGACGGGTTCGAGGTGCTCGAGCTGCTCGACCCGGTCCCGAGCGTCATCTTCTGCACCGCCTACGACGAGCATGCCCTGCGCGCCTTCGAGGTCCACGCGGTGGACTACCTGCTCAAGCCGTTCGGCCGCGAGCGCCTCACCGAGGCCCTGGCGCGGGCGCGCGCGCGCCGGGCCGAGCCGGTCGTGGGCCCCGCCGAGGGGGCGGGTGCCGCGCCCGGCCCGGTCGTGCCCGCGGCGCTGGCGGCCTCCGCCCGCCCGGCGGGCGAGCCGCTCCAGCGCATCGCCGTGCGCGACGGCGCCAAGGTCGTCGTCATCCCGGTCGGGAGTGTCGACCTGCTCGAGGCGCAGGACGACTACGTCGCCATCCACGAGGGCGGGCGGGCCCACCTCAAGCACCAGACGCTCGCCACGCTCGCCCAGGCGCTGGACCCGGCGAAGTTCGTCCGCGTCCATCGTTCGTTCGTGGTCAACGTCGAGCGCATCGCCCGCATCGAGCTGCTCGCCAAGGACAGCCGCGTCGCCGTGCTCGAGGACGGCACGCAGGTGCCGGTGAGCCGGAGTGGTCAGGAACGGCTGAAGCAGATCCTGGGTTAGGACCGCCGGGGCTCAAGCCACGTCCCGACTGGTTGGGGCCAGAACCGCAATCCGCCTCGACGTGATGGGTGAGATCGACCAACTCGCGCGCCCCCGCCCGCGGCGAACGATGACTCGCGAGGAAGGGTGATGTGCCCGCAAGGCCCGTGGCTCGAACGGATTGCGGGGACAGAGGGCGAAGCACGGCCTCAACGGGCCCGGCTCTTGCAGCTTCCGCGGATAGGGCAGGGCCTCGCGGGTTCGCCGCGAGTGACGCATCGCCCAGGGTCCTCAACGAAGGGTGGTACCAGGCATGTCGGATCTGATTCGTGGATTCGCCCGTGACGAGCACGGCGAGGGCCTGATCGAATACGGGATGCTGGCCGCCTTCGTGGCGAGTCTGGCGTTCGCCACGCTGCTCTTGGACCCGCTCCACATCCGGGGGTCCGTCGTCAGGGCCTTCAACAAGGCCGTCAACGCCCTCCTCCTGATCTGTCAGGGCGACCTGGACCAGCGGTAGCACCAAGTCCGGCCCGCCTCGGCGATCACGGGCCCGCCCTCATTCCTCCAGCTCCTCCAGCGTCCTCGGCCAGTCGCGCTTGAGCAGCCGCGACCGCGCGCGGTCGGCGAGCAAGCGGCCCGCGGTCTGACAGCGGGCGCAGTAGTTGGTCTCGTGCTCGGCGTAGACGATGCGCTGGACCTGGGCGCCGCAGTCGGGGCAGGGCTGCCGGTAGCGGCCGTGCACCGCCATCCCGTCGCGGAACGCAGTCACCTTCTCGGGGAACCCGTCGCCTGCTTCCCGGCGCAGCCGCTCGGTCCACTCGGTGAGGGTCGCACGCGTCGCCGCGAACAGCCGCGCGATCTCGTCGGCGGCGAGTCGCGACGTGAGCGTGAGCGGCGAGAGGCGCGCGCGGTGGAGGATCTCGTCCGAGTAGGCGTTGCCGATGCCGCTGAACGCCTTGGGGTCGGTGAGCGCGCGCTTGAGCGTGTGGTTCCCACGCGTGAGTGCCCTGCGGAACTGCTCCAGCGTGGTCGCGAGCGGCTCGAGCCCGCCCGGGTCGAGGGCGGCCAGCGCCGCCTCGCCCGCGACCACGTGCAGCGAGGCGCGCTTCTGGGTCGAGGCCTCGTTCACGAGCAGCGTGCCGGTCGAGAACTCGAACGCGGCGAGCCCGATCTTCCCGGCCGGCCGGGCGCGGCCCGGGCGCCAGTGGAGGCGCCCGGCGATCATCAGGTGCAACACCAGGAAGAGCTCGCCCTCGAGCCCGAGGACGATGCGCTTGCCGAGCCGGCGCACCTCACGGACGGACCGTCCGTGGGCCGAGTCCAGCGGCGGCTCGGCGGTCCGCAGCAGGTTGGGGCTCGTGACGCGCGTGCGCTCGAGCGTGGCGCCCACGACGCGCGCCGCCAGGCACTCGCGGTAGACGACGATGTCGGGCAGCTCGGGCACGGCGGGGGCCTCACGTCCTCCCGAACATCTTGAGGCCGTGGATGCCGCCGTTGTCGAAATGCATGTAGAGCACGTGGGTGACCGGCCCCACGTCATGGACCCGGCGGAAGCGGTGGTACGTGTCGGGCGAGAGCGGCGCGAACGGGAGGATCGCCTGCCACGGGCAGCCCTTCGGGAGGTGGAGCCGGATGCGGAACCGCTCGCGGTCCTTCACCCCGCGCTCTCGCAGATAGCGCTGGTTCAGCATGTAGTCGCGCAGATCGGCCGGGATCACCTGCTTCCTCCCGTCGAAGAGCAGGCTCCAGCGCGGCGCCTGCTTCATGAGCCGGCCGATGTCGCGCGCCTTGGCGTTCACGGCGAAGACGTGGGCGGTCAGCGGCGCGTTCAGCCGGTGCAGGTAGGTATCGACGACCACCTCGTCGATGACGGCCGGCCGCTTCAGGTGGAACAGCGCCCGCTCGCCGCAGCCGGTGCGGGCGGACTCCCAGCCGACCATGTGCATCGGCCGGCGGTCCCCCGCGACGGCCTGCTCGGGCTTGCCGTAATGGGCGTTCGAGACGTGCGTGATCCGGGCGCCCTCCAGGAGATTGCGACGGCGCGGCGGCTGCTCCGGCGCGGTTTCGCCGAAGAGCCGGATGCGTGCGATGCCGCCTTCGGAGTGGATGTCGACGCGGCACTCGGTCGCCGGGAACGGCCGGAACCGGAACGCATGCTCCGCGTCCGGCCGGAGCCGCACGCGCTCCAGCACCTGCTTCGATCGGCCGGTCAGCTCGTCGGTCAGCGTCACCGAGACCGCGCGCGCCTGGTTGCCCGTGAACCACCGCGTGCTGATGGCGATCCGGTCCACGCGGGCGCGGCGCTTGAGGCCGATGCGCATCCAGTGGTGCGCGTGATGGTCGAACTCCAGCGCCGCGTCCCGGGCCAGCACCCGGGTCGCCCGGTGCCGCCGCGACTCATAGCCCCAGTACCGCGCGCCCATGTGCGTGAATTCGCCCCGGCAATCCCTGGGCGCGGTGGGAAGCACGGCCTCGTGGGGGTTGGTGAAGTCGGACTCCGAGTAGGCGATCAGGAAGGCAGGGATGGCATGGGCGCGCATGGGATCGTCCGGGACGTGGTTGCGCCCCTGCCGGCCTTGGCGCGGCGGCGCGCAGGCGTCGCCTGGGGGCTCGAGCCGGGGGGAACATACACCCGGGCGCGCCCCCGCGGCGGCAGCGCGGGGCGGCGGCGCAGCATCCGGGGTGGGCGTGCCGGGCGAATAGGGTTAATATGATAGGTATGAAGACGGTGATATGTGATGCTCGCGTCCGAGGCCTTGTGCTCCTCGGCTTCTCGTTCAGCGTCTGGCTGAACCCGGGCTTGAGCCGCGCGGCCGGCGTGGATTCCACGCGCTTCGCTGACCCCCCCGGAGTGACCGCCAGCCATTGGGTCGAATGGACGCCCAAGGCGGATCCAGCGGCCCAGCCGAGCGCCGGAGAGGATGCGGCGATGGCCTACGACCGGCTGCGGCGGCGGGTCGTCCTCTTCGGCGGGAAGGGCGACGATGACGTGGATCTCGACGAGCTCTGGTGTCTCGACGTGTCGACCCAGCGATGGCAAGAGGTCGAGCGCCGGGGCGATTGGCCGCCGGCCAGCGAGGACCACACCATGATCTACGACCCGGTCGGCGATCAGATGATCGTCTTCGGCGGCGAGAACGGCAAGCCAACCAACAAGACCTGGTCCCTGGATCTGTCCACGTTCACGTGGCACGACCTCACCAACTCGACCGCCCCATACCGCGAGGATCACACGGCGGTCTACGACAGTCGAGCCCGCCGGATGATCGTGTTTGCCGGCCGCGACACCTTCCTCAATACGCCCAGCGACGTCTGGGCGTTCGACCTCGACCCCAAGTCGCCGCGATGGCATCGGTGGGACCGCATCCCCGCCGGCGACCGAGCCCCGCTGGGGCGCACCGATCACGCCGCGATCTATGACAGCACCGGGAACCGAATGGTCGTCTTCGGTGGCTGGGACCGCGTCGCGCGGGAATACCTTGGCGATACCTGGGTATTCCACTTCCCGGACGATCCGGATGCCCCGGGCCGTTGGGAGAAGATCCGTACCAAGAGCTCTCATCCCCCGAGGCGACGACACGTCGTGGGCGTCCACGACCCGCTCAGGAACTGGTTCATCATCATGGGTGGGCGCGGCGAGGAGGGTTTCCTCAACGATGTGTGGGCGTTGGATCTGAACTATCTGGTGTGGATCAACATGACTCCCGGACCCGAGCCGCGCCTGGATCACCAGGCGGTATACGATCCCGAGAGCCATCGGATGCTGCTCTACGGCGGGGATGCACACCTCGATCACAAGCTCCGGGACGTCTGGGAGCTCGAGATTCGCTCCGCCCTGGAGCTGAACGCGCTGCTCAGGGCGGCGGGCGCAAACGCCCCCGTTCCTGGAGGCGCAGTCATAGACGCAATGCCTCGATCTCGTGGAGACGAACGATGAACCTCGATCGCCGTATCTTGCTCGTTGCCGCCGCGCTCCTGCTGATTCCGACCGGCCGCGCTCAGGCGCAGGTTCAGGGTCAGCTCAACCCGGGCCAGGCGTTCGCCACGATGAAGCCGGGGCAGTGGATCCGGCTCGAGGGCGCGCTCCAGCTCGTGCAACCAGGTCAAGCTCCTCACCGGCGCCTTCAAGGATTCGGCCGCGAGCGTCCGAGCCGCGCTTCGAGGCATCGACCCGACCACCCACCAGCTGACGGTCGGCCCCTATCGGGTTCGGCTCATCGAGCATCCCAAGTACGGCAGCCCCAGCGGGACGCTCGAGTTCTCCGATCTGCGACCCGGGATGTTCGTGAAAGTCGAGGGTGTCTACGGAAAGGACGGCATCTTCGTCGCGCGAAAGCTGGACGACGAATCGGACCAACTCGCCAAGAAGCCGGAGCTCCGAGGGAGGGTCCGAGTTCAGGGAAGAATCGAACGGACCGATCCGTCCAAGCGGACGATCATCATGATGGGCACGAGGTTCATCGTGGCCCCCAACGCCCAGATCAGGTCGGTCGCGAAGAGCGCGTCCGAGCCCTGATCGGGTCTGGATCGGCTGCGGTCGGATCCCTGAGATCGATGGACGCCTCCGCGAAGCGGTCAGGCGGCCCGCGGCCGGCCGGGAGTCCCGTCCGGAATGACCAGGGCTCTCATGCGTTGACCTCCTCGGCGGCGCTCCGCTTCGACCCGAATTCCTCCGCCGTTCCTCGATGGCCGTTCGCGGCGTCGTCGACGTACTTCATGCGGACCGAGAGCGAAACGATGATCACCGCTATTCCGAACAGACACACGATGGTGGCGCCCATCGGCCAGTCCTTGAGGTAGGAGAACACCGCGCCGAGGATCGAGACCACGAACGCGATCGCCCACGCCCAGTAGAGTTGGGCCGGGCCCCTTCGACCCAGCAACGTCGCGCAGACCACCGGGACGATCAGGTAGGAGAACACCGCCAGGACCCCGGACACCTTGACCGAGCTCGTGACCACGAGACCGAACGACGCGTAGAAGAGGAAGTCCCACTTCTTGACTGACAGACCCATCTGGCGGGCTTGCTTGGGGTCTTCCGAACAGAGGCGGAGTTTCCGACGGCCGAGGAACAGGAACGTCCCGACGATCGCGAACAACGCCGCCATGATGGTGATGTCCTTCCAGGTCACCCAGCCGAGCGCCTCGCCGCTCAGCGTCCCGCTCACGTGCTCCGCTCCGTGGGGAGCGTTCGACAGCAGCAGCAGCGTGGCGGCGGTCGCCAGCGCGAACGAGATGCCGATGAAGGCCTCCTGCAGCACCGAATGCTCCCGATCCCAGAGGAAGCTGAACAGCGCGGCCCCCAGCAGAGTGAACCCGAACGACCAGAAGTACGTGCTGGGGTCGTGCGGGTCCGCGCCCATCAAGAATGCCACGCTCTGGCCGAGGGCGGCGATCTGGGCGAGGGCCAGGTCCACGAAGATCACGCCGCGGGCCAGCACGTGCCGGCCCAGGGCGGGGAGGATCAGGGTCAGGAGGAGGCAGGCGAGCAGCGGCAGCGCCATGACCGCGAGGAAGTTCATCGCGCCCCCCCGGACTTGCCGGACAGCGCTCCGGCCACCGACGACACCAGGACGTCGAACTTGGCGAAGACGTCATCGTTCCCGGGCAGGCCGCCTGCCTCGGTGGCAACCTCCACCGCGATCGCGCCGGCCCGCTTCGCCACCTGCTCGTTGGGGTCGGCGTTGTAGTACGGCTGGTAGACCACGACCTTGACGCCCGCCTTCCTCATCGACTCCGCCAGCTCGTTGACGTAGTGCGGGCTGGGCGGGATGCCGGGCTTGGGCTCGACCGTGCCGAAGAGCTTGAGCCCGAACCGATCGGCGAAGTAGACGAAGTTCGGGTGGTAGGTCACGATCGACGCGCCTTTGTAGGGCGCCATCGCCTTCTCCCACTTGGCGAGCGAGGACTCCATCCGCTCCTGGAAGGCCTTGGCGTTCGCGGCGTATTCGGCCGCGTTGGCGGGGTCCCGTCGGGAGAAGACGTCGGCCAGATGGCTGGCCACGATCTCGAGGTTCTTGGGGTCGGCGTAGTAGTGCGGATTGCCGAGCGGGTGGATGTCCCCCTCCGCCCGGCTGACCGTGCCGGTCGGCTTCTCGAGCACCGTGATGCCATCCGAGGCATCCACGAAGCCCTTCGCGCCCTGCTGGATGTTGGGATTGCGGCTGCCCGGCAACACCAGCGGCAGCCAGCCGGCATCGAGCTCCAGGCCCGTCGACACGAAGACGTCGGCGTGCTGGATCGCGTTCATCAGGCTGGGCTTGGCCGGAACGAAGTGCGGGTCCGCGTAGCCCGGGCACAGGCTCTGCGCGGTGACGTGCTTCCCGCCGACGAACTGGGCGACCGAGGCGAGGTCGCTCAGCGACGTGGCGACTTTCAGATCAGCGAACGAGGGCACGCTCGCCAAGAGGCCGAGGATCGATACGCAGAGGCTTCGAATCAGCGACTTCATGCCATCCTCCCGAAGTTCGTAGTCCAGGTGCTCGCGCGTTCCACGATGCGACGTTCCTTCAGTACGCGTGAGCCGGGTGGTATCCGATCGTGTAGCTGAGTTGAGCCATGATCCGGTCGTCCGTCGGCTTGGCCCCGTGGCCGTCATCCGCGTTGGCGCGGCTGTACTCGAGCCTCACGAACGAGAACTCGGAGGGCATCCACGCGACATTGACCGAACCGCGGGTCACCTTGCCGGGGACGGCGCCGTCGAACAGGAAGTCCGTGGTGCAGTCGCGCGCTTGCTCGCCGCGAACTCCCATCCACCAGACCTGGGACAGGCGAACCTGGAACGACGCGTACCCGCCGTGCTGTTCCTGGTGATAGGCCCCGCCGACGCGCGATCCCTTCTGGAGATACTCGCCCATCAGAATCCACCCGCGCCGGTTCGCGTTCTTGAGCGGCACGTTGCGGATGGTCAGGTCCGCGCCGAAGGCGTTGTGCAGATCGGCATCGCTCCCACGACCCTGGATGAAGGACTGCCCCAGCTCCAGCGTCGTCGCGTCGTTCAGATCGAACTGGTTCTTGAAGTGGCCCAGGAACGGGACGTTGTCGTGCCGGCTGGATCCGAAATCGAGCGGGTGGTCGTCATCGACGCCGATGCCCTGGTAGACGCCGCCGGTCAACTCGGCGAACCAGGGAAGGGGCGTAAGCCAGGCGGCCTCGAGGCCAGCGTCCTTGAATCCCTCCTCGCCGATGGAGTTGGCCATGATGACCGGGGCCTGGATGAACGGGAAGGCATGGGTGTGGAGCAGCCCGTGCTTCCCGAACGTGCCGCGGATCTTCCCGAGCTTGAGCTGGATGGC
>VBPB01000218.1:0-4334 GCA_005893365.1 Candidatus Eiseniibacteriota bacterium | reverse complement strand
TCAGGAAGACGAAGTTGCTCACCAGGGTCCAGTACGGATCCACGACGGAGATGAGGCTGATCTCCGCTTCGTCGAACTGCAGTCCATAGGGCTGGTTCAGGTTCCTGGCGAACTGCCCCGAGAAGAGCGCGTTCATCCCGATCGAGGGGTTCGCGAGATTCGAGAACATCGATTTCGTCTGGGCGGTGGCCAGGGCCGGCGCGCACAGGAGTGCGGCAAACAGGCATGCAAGCATGCGGAGTCTCATGCGGACTGATCCTCCTGATGACCGTAGGAACGAAGCGATCCCATCGCCGGAATCAGCGTACCCACGCGTGCGAAGCGATCTCAGGGTCGATGAAAACAGTCCCGTCCACGAACGATCCGTGGAAGGGGAGAGCGCGGGGGACGTCAGGCTCGGGGCGAGCCCTTCAGGCGGTGGGAGGAGCCCGCTGCGCTCCCCCGGGGATGACGGGTGCGACGGGGCGCCCGACCTCGCGGAGGGGGACTTCGGCGAGGGCGACGGGATTCGGAGCCACGCCGGTCTCGGGCTCGATCGCGATCGCGGAACCGTGCAGCCCGGCGCAGGTCGCGCAGGGCTGGGCGTCCCGCCCTCCCGCCACGCCGCACGTCGGGTCGGCGAGGTGGTGCCAGAAATGGCACGCCGTGCCCAACAGCATCACGCCCAGCAGGGCGCGAGCGGCGAGCGAGCGAACGGAGCACTCGGTCGGGGCCAGCGAACCTGGCCTTCACGTCGAGGCTCATGGCCGGGGCGCGGACTGGCGCCGCGGCACGCCGCCCGCGCCCGGGGGGTGCGCCGGCCATGGGCCGTCCGCGTCCGCACCGGCGTCAGCGGGCGTCAAGCTCGCGTCAACACTCGGCCGCTCCGACCTCCGCAGATACGACATGAGCCCGCCGCCGGGGCTCTGGGCGCGCGCCAGCGCCACCACGACCCGCGGCAGCGCGATCGGTCCGGGATAGACGAGGTAGCGGTCCTCGAACTCGGGGTCGAACTTCTTCTTCCACCGGAACACGCCCTCGAAGTCGTAGAAGCGCGCGAGGTGCTGGCTCAGGAACGCGCGCGCCCGGCGCGCGGCCGGGGAGTCGGGCAGCGGCTCGGCGCCGGGATCGGTCCCCGCCGGCTCGTCCACCTGCGCCAGCGCCGAGAGCGAGAGCGAGAGCATGGGCTCGCCGCGCTCGCGCGCCGCCTCGACCGAGCGCACCACCAGCAGCTCCATCGTGCCGGTCGCGGCGTCGGGGCGCCGCCGCATGAGATCGAGCGCCCAGCCGTGGCGCGCCGGCACCGGCACCCAGGTCAGGAACCCCTCGACGCGCCGGGCCGCCGGATCCCAGGCCACCGCGAGCCACACCTCGGGCAGCCGCTGCGGCTCGAAGCGGCCCATGCAGAAGCCCTTCTCGCCGCCCTGATGCCCGCGCAGCCAGGCCGCCGAGATGGTCCGCAACTGCTCCAGCAGCCCGTCGCGGTCGTTCGCCGCGTCGAGCGGCTCGCGGCCGGGCACGAAGTGGCGCACCTCGATGCCGGCGGCGGCCGCCTTGCGCACCATGCGCCGCACGTCCCCGACCGCCGAGCCCTCGAGCGTGAACCGATCGGTCCACAGCACCGGGTCCTCGCCGATGTGGAGCGCGCGCAGCCCCAGCGCGCGGTAGAGGGCGAGGTGCTCGGGCCGCGCCTGGAAGAACGCGAACTCCCAGTCGTGCGCCGCGCAGGTGGCGGCGAAGTCGCGCAGCAGCGGCATCAACTCCTCGGCGGGGCCGATCGGATCGCCGATCGCCAGCAGCGTGTCGGACTCGAAGCGGTAGGCGATCACCGCCCGCCCGGTGGGGCTGAAGAAGTAGTCCGCGTCCGCCGCCAGCGCGAACGCCGACACCGAGGAGTCGCCGTGCTCGCGGATCAGCGCCGCCACGCGGTCGGCCTCGGCGCGGTGCCGTCTCCGATGCGAGGCCGGGCGCAGGGCGGCGATCGCCAGCCCGACGATGCCGGTGAGCCCGAGCAGGCTGATGGAATCGAGGAACCACACCACCATCCGGTGATGCCGCGGCACCGCCAGCGACGGGTGGCCGATGCCGAAGAGCTGGTAGGCCACCTCCGCCAGGGCCCGCTGGAGCGAGCCGCTCCGGCCATGCTGGACTTCGAGCAGCCAGCACCCGACCACCGCGTAGAGCACGAGCGCCACGGCGGACCACACGGCGCGCGAGCGCAGTGTGGCGAGCGACCAGCCGCGGCTGCGCACTCGGAACGCGTCGGCGCTCACGCCCAGGAAGAACATGAGCGCCGCCGCCACGGTGGCCTCTTCGAAGTCGAACGCCTTGAGCAGGTTGACCGGCACCGAGAAGGCGCACAGGAAGAGGGCGGTGACGAACGCGCGGCGCTTGCCGCGGCGCAGCCCCCAGGCGGTCACCAGCAGCAGGGCGCCGGTGAGCAGCGTGTAGGTACGGCTCGTGTCCAGCACGGTCGTGGGGACGATGTGCATCAGGGCCCGCAGGCGCTCGGGCGGGTGGGAGAGGAGCGCCGACAACAGGTCGATCAACCCCATCGCCGCCACCGCGAGCGACAGCAGTACGCGCCGCCACGAGGTGAGCCACAGGGACGGCCGGGAGGGGGCGACGAACTCGCGGCCCGCGAGCGGGCCGGCGGCACCTGGACCGGTGGGGGACATGCGAGGCCGCAATATACACCCGACGCTTGGCCCGACCCACGCCGGTCGAGGCCGGTGAAGGCACCCGGCGTCCCGCGACGGTCATGCGCCCGACCAGGCGAGCGCGTCTTCCAGGGGCGCGGGAGCACCCTTGCCCACATCGCCCGCGCGTCCTAACGTGGCCGGGCTCGCCCCACCGACCGCACGCACGGAGTCGCCCATGTCCGATCTGATCCTGCTCGCCGAAGCCGACGGTGTCGCCACGCTGGTCCTCAACCGCCCCGAGAAGCTCAACGCCTTCTCGGACGACATGCGCGAGCAGTTGGCCGCCGCCCTCGAGACCGTGGCCGCGCGCCCCGATGTGCGCGTGCTGGTCGTGACCGGCGCCGGGCGCGCCTTCTCGGCCGGCGGCGACGTGGAGCACATGGTGCGCCTCAAGGAGCGAGGCGTCCCCTACGCCGAGGGTCTGGCGTCGCTGGTCGAGGGCGGCGGGCGGGCGATCGCCGCCCTCGTGGCGCTCCCGTTCCCGACCCTCGCCGCGGTCAACGGGCCGGCCGCCGGCGGCGGATGCAATCTCGCGCTGGCCTGCGATCTGCGCATCGCCTCCGACCGTGCCGGCTTCGGCGAGAGCTTCGTGCGCATCGGGCTCCACGCCGACTGGGGCGGCACCTACTTCCTGCCGCGCCTGGTGGGCACGGCCAAGGCGCTCGAGCTGTGCTGGCTGGGCGACCTGATCGACGCGCCCGAGGCGCTGCGGATCGGCCTGGTCAACCGCGTGGTGCCCCACGACCGGCTCGCCGACGAGACGCGCGCCCTGGCCGCGCGGCTCGCGGCGGCGCCGCAGGTGAGCGTGCGCGCCGCCAAGCGGGCGCTGCGCGCCTCGGCGCACCGGACGCTGGAGGAGTGCCTCGCGGCCGAGACCGAGGCGCAGGCCGGCTGCTGGGCGAGCCCCGATTCCACCGAGGGCGTGCGGGCCTTCGTCGCCAAGCGCGCGGCGGCGTTCGGCACGGCGGGTGCGGCCGCCGACCTGCCGTCGGCGGCCGCGCGCCAGTTCGAGTGAGGCCGGTCAGGGCTTGCGCGCCCGCACCTTGACCGAGACCACCGCCGAGAACGCCTCGTCGGACGGCGAACCCTGGGTCCGCTTGCCGCGGCCCACCTCGTAGCCGGATTCGTTCAGCACCTCGACGTCCGCGAAGCCCGCCTCGCCGATCATGCGCAGGTAGTCCGCGCGCAACGACGCGCCGGCGACGCAGCCGACGTAGAGGTCCACGTCCTTCGCGAGCTCGGGCGTCAGGGGCCGCGTCAGCACCAGGTCGCTCACCACCAGGCGGCCGCCGGGTCTGAGCACCCGCAAGGCCTCTTGGAACGCCTGCGGCTTGTCGGGGGAGAGGTTGACGACGCAGTTCGAGATGATGACGTCGACGCTCGCGTCGGCGACCGGCAGGTGCTCGATCTCGCCGAGCCGGAACTCGACGTTGGGGTGGGCCGAGGCCGCGTTGGCGCGCGCGCGCTCGATCATCGCCGGCGTCATGTCCACGCCGATGACGCGACCCTGGGGGCCGACCTCACGCGCGGCGAGGAAGCAGTCGATGCCGGCGCCCGAGCCCAGGTCGAGCACGGTCTCGCCCGGGCGCACCGCGGCGTAGGCGAGGGGATTGCCGCAGCCCAGGCCGAGGTTCGCGCCCTCGGGGATGGCCG
>VBPB01000217.1:1645-10985 GCA_005893365.1 Candidatus Eiseniibacteriota bacterium | reverse complement strand
CACGGTCTCTGACTTCGCCAGGATCGGCGGTATCGCCTTCGCGCTGCGGATTCTGGCCGATGGCAGTGTCCTGGTGGCCAATGGCCGCAACATCAAGCTCTTCGACCCCGCCGGCGTGCTTGTCCGGACCTACGATGTGGAGGGTGAGAACCTCTGGTTCGCAGTGAACCTCAACCCCGATGGGACGTCATTCTGGAGCGGCGATATCCAGAGCGGAAGGCTCTTCAAATTCGACATCGTATGCCGAGGAGTCGCCAACTGCACGGCCTACAAGCAGATGATCGCAACAGGGGTTCCAAACCAGCAGCCGACGCGCGCCCTTGCTGGTCTCGCCATCTTCGGCGAGGTAATGGCGGGTTGGCCACGCTTCGCGCCATTCTCGGTGAGGGACGCCACACCTCGCTTGGAAATGGTGCCGGAGGTGGGGGTCGAACCCACACGAGGGGTGAGCCTCACGTTGATTCTGAGCACGCACTCCACAGCGGGACAGCGGGTTGCGACCGGCCCAGACTGTGTCGAATCAATCATCAACGGCACACCATGCGTGCCGATCCGAGCAGGTTCGGACACATGGTGGCCGATGGTTCTGGCACATAACTGAGACAGTGCTAGGCTGACGGCACTCGCCTCGGGTAGCAGGAACCCACGTCTCCTCGGGCCGCACTCCTGCCGGCGCGGTCGCATGCTAGGAGGGGGATCATGGCCGCGCGCAGCTTCGGTTCCCAGGACGACGCGGGGCCCACCGCGCCACCGCCCAGGCCGCGTGGGGCGGCGCTCGCATTGATGGGCGCGCTCGTCCTGCTGCTCGGACTGCTATGCGGGCTGATGGCGTTCGTGACGCTGATGGCGCCCGCGCTCGCCGCGCACGCGCCGAAGGCGCCGCCCGCAGATCCGGCCGCCACGGCGGGGGCAGCCGCGTTCTTCGGCGGGCTCGCGGTGGCGTATGTCTGGCTCGGCATCGGCTCGATGCTGGCACAGCGCTGCTGCCGGCATGGTGCCGATCATGCTGCCCGCGATGTTGGCGAGCGCTCCGACGCGCCCTGGTGTCGATCGTGCGACGGTGGCGGCGGTCGCGGGAGTCGCCATCGCGGTCATCATCGGACTGTTCCTCATCATCCTCCCCGCGGCCATGATTCTCTTCTACGGCTCGAAGGGGATTCGGGCGGCGTGCGAGGCGCGCCATCCGTCGCCGTCGTGGACCGACGCATGCCCTCCGTCCGTGCTCTCGCTCAGTCTGTGGTCCGCGTTCGGAGCCCTCTTCTGCCTGCCGGGCGCGCTGATAACCACGGTCCAACTCCCCGCCTTCGGGATGTTCCTCCCGGTCGCCGCGACCCGCCTCTTCTATGTTGTGTTCGCTGCTATCAGCGCGTGGTGCGCTTGGGGACTCTATCGGCTGAACCGCGCGGCCTGGTGGACGCTGATCGGCGTTCAAGCTCTCGTGTGGACCTCGTGGCTCGTCACCATGCTAGTAGCGGGACCGGACGCGTGGACGCGGCACATGAGTACGGTCGCCCGCACGCCAGAATCGGCGCAGATCGCGACGATGCTGGCGCGTCGGATGCCGTGGATACTGAGCGCGATGGTCGTGCCCTATCTCGCCTTCGCGATCTGGACCGGCCGCCATTTCCGCGGGCGCTCACAACCTCCCGCATGAATGAGCTTCACGCCTTGATGCCGGAGGCGGGGGCGGACCCGCGCTGGGGGTGAGCCCAAAGGGATTGTGAGCCGGCAACCCAATGCAGGACAGCGGGCTGGTCTACTTCCTTCGGGTTCAAGCCGGATGCGCCACGGCGACCCGTGTTGAAGGAGCAATAGCGGGTACCGCCTGTACCCAGCTCTGGGCGCCAATCGGCCCGCCTGTAATCCTCACCGTGCCGCGTCGGACCACAGATGCTGGGCATCCGAGTCCCACAGGACGTTTGTGCCCGCCACCATCCACCAAGTGCGAGGGGCGTGCGGAAGGGGCGGAGACCGGGTGCCACCAATCGGCTATCATTCCCGCTCCTCGTCCGCCGGGAGAGCCATGGACGATTCGAATCCGCTCGCCGTCGAGACCCAAGACCTCACCCGCGCGTTCGGCGGCTATCTCGCCGTCAACAACGTCTCGCTGCGGGTGCCGGTCGGGTCGTTCTATGGCTTCGTCGGCCCCAACGGCGCCGGCAAGTCCACGACCATCAACATGCTCACCGGGCTGCGCAGCCCCTCGGGCGGGTCGGCCCGCGTGCTGGGCTACGACCTGGCGACCCAGGCGCTCGAGATCAAGCGCCGCATCGGCGTGGTGCCCGAGGGCTCGCATCTGTTCGAGCGCCTCACCGCGGCCGAGCACCTGCAGTTCGTGGGGCGCCTCTACGGCCTCGACGCCGCGACCGCGGCGCGACGCACCGCGGAACTGCTGGAGACCATGGGCCTCGCCGCGGACGCCGGGAAGCTGGTGGCTGCGCACTCCCACGGCATGCGGAAGAAGCTCGCGCTCTGCTGCGCCCTGATCCACAGTCCCTCGTTGATCTTCCTCGACGAGCCCTTCGAGGGGATCGACGCCGTCGCGACGAATCACATCCGCGAGCTGCTCGCGCGCCTGCGGGCCCGCGGCCGCACCACCATCTTCCTCACCTCGCACGTGCTCGAGGTGGTGGAGCGGCTCTGCACCCACATCGGCGTGATCGACCATGGTCGGCTGGTCGCCCAGGGGAGCCTCGACGAGTTGCGTCGCGGCGCTGACGGCCGCGAGCGTTCGCTGGAAGAGCGCTTCATCGAGCTCGTGTCCCGGGATCACGGCGAGCGCCCGGGCCTCGATTGGCTCGGGGCTGAGGCGTAAGGGGTTACGCTCGTGCCGATCCGACTGCTGCTCACGCTCAAGCTGCGGCTCCTCACGCGCTCGCTCACCGCCGGACAGCGGCAGGGCTCCATCCTCTGGACGACGGTCACGGGGGGCGTGGTCTTCTTCCTGGGCCTGATGTTCAGCCCGATCAGCTACCTCGCGGTCACACAGTTCGGCGGAAGCGGGCTGCTGGTCGCCTTCGGCTTCATCCAGATCGGCTGGCTGGCGACCAGCCTCATGTTCGGCACCTTCGGCGAGGCGTTCCCTCTCTATCGGATGCGGCGCTATCCGGTGAGCCCCTTGCTCCTCCAGACGTTGAACGTCGTGGCCTTCCCCTTCAGCGCGGCTGCGATCTTCTTCGCCCCGTCCCTCGGTGCAACCGTTCTCGGAGCGGGGACCCACGCCGGCCTCTGGGCCGCATGCGTGACCGCAGCCGGAGTGCTGCTGCTCGTGGCCCTCACCGGAGCGCTGGTCCAGGTCGTGCTTGCGTCCGAAGCGCGCCTGCTAAGAAGCGACTGGGTCCGGGGAGTCGCCACCGTGGTCTTCAGTGTCGTGGCACTGCTCCCCAGCCTCCTTGGGAGCCGCCTCGACAGCGATCAGGGCACAGGATTCGTCGCGACTCTGGCGACCGCGGTGCGCTGGCTTCCGACCGCCTCGCTGCTCGTCGGCGACACGGGCCACATGGCACTCGCCCTGGGCGCCTCCGCGCTGCTGGCGCTCGCGCTGGTGTGGATCGGCGCCGCAGTCGCCTCGCGCGCCTCGCTGGAATCCGAGGTGGAGTCACGCCCGCGCCGAGCCGCGACCCTGGCGGGGGACCCGCCCCGCGTCTCCAGCGGCCGGTTCTCCTCGGAGCGTCTCTCGCCGCTCCTCGTCCGTGAGTTCACGAGCATGGTGCGCCGCCCGAGCCTCATGCTCAGCATGCTGTCCGTGCCCATCCCGGTCGCATGGCTCATCAGTATGCAGCGCAGCCACCCGGAGCGTTGGGTGTACATGGCGGCGGTATTGGTGGCCTTCGGCGCGGTGGGGCATTCCACCAACCAGTTCTCGTTCGACCTGGGGGGCGTGAGGCTCTACTTCCTCCTGCCGGTCGACCCGAGGCGGGTCGTGCTCACGAAGAACGTGCTCTGCATGACCATCGTGGTGGTCGAAGTGCTGCTGATCGTGGCCACGGCGACGGTCTTCCGCCTGCCCCTGCCATGGCTCCCGGCGATCCTGGCGATGGTCGGACTGCTGACTGCGCTCCCGGTGCAACTGGTGATCGGGAATCGCAGCTCGGTGATCAACGCCGTGCCCGCCACGTGGCGCATGGGGATGCGGCCACCGCGGATGGACACGCGCGCAGCGGTCGCGCCGATGCTGGGGCTCGCAGGGGTCGCGGTTGCGGTCATCGCGCCGCTCGTCCTTGTCCACTGGATCGCGGGTGAGCGTGCCAGGGGGATTCAACTGGGCGTCGTCCTCTTCGAGTGCGCAGCGGCATGGGCCCTCTGGTACTTCAGCCTCGACCGGGCTGCACGCCGACTGGTCTCCCGACGCGAGCAGCTCATCGCGGCGCTCGCGACGAACGAGGCGTCCGAGTGAGGGAAGACTGCTTGCGGTTGCGACTGCGGCGGACTCGGACTCCGGGGCGAACCCGGCCGCATCTGACTCAGTCTTCGCCTCCGGCCGGGTCGATATGCCCATTGGCCATGCCCGTGAGGCGCGCATGACGGAGGACGCATGAGAGCGCCTGGCCGACGGGGGCACGTTCATGCCGCCGCGCTCCTGATTGTGGCTGCGTGCGTGTCCGGGAACGCTCAACCTGGGGTCGAACGATCCCGGACGACCCACGCCGCCACCTTCGTCACCCTGATGGGAAGGGACACGATCAGCGTGGAGCACGTGCGTGACGTCGCAGGCGGGTATGTCGGCGAGCTCACCACGGCTAAGGGCATCCCCTGGATTCGCTACCGAGTCTGGCCCGGACCGAAGGAGACGGTGATGCGGATCGACATGGACATGACCTCCATGGGTGGGGCCTCACCCGGCGACGTTCCCATGCCCTTGCTGAGCGCTCGTCGCGGTCGGGACAGCATCGTCATCACGCCTGCGGAGGGCATGCCGGGGATGAGCCCGCTGCGCAAGCGAGTCCCGAAGTCTGCGCTCCTGACGATGGGGTACTCGATGGCCTCGCTGGAGCAGGCGATCCGATGTGCCCGGGAGCTCGGACACGGTGAGGTGGCCATCTCGCTGGTCGAACCGATGAACGGCCAAGTATGGAATACCACGATCACTCAGTTCTCGGGCGGCAAGGTCCTGATGAAGACTGGGCCGGAAGAGTGGGCCTTCGAATGCGATCGAAACGGGCGCATCCAGCGCGGACGGCATTCTGGGGATGGTGGGGAATTCGAGGTCCAGCGCATCGAGCCGGGAGCGCCACTTGGGGTGAACCAGACCATCAGCATCCCAGACAGTGCGCAGCAGGCGGCGTTGGACGCCAGGCAGTCGCGCTGGGACCGACAGGACGCCGTGGAGCGTGAGTTCCGGCGCGTCCTCGAGAGTGGACAGTCCCCCGAGCAGATCAGCTCGGCCATCGACCCCGCGATCGAGGAACTGGCTGCGCGCGGCGGGGCATTCCAGGCCCAACTGTGCGTGGCGGCCGCGTCCAGCCTACGCCAGAGACAGGACGGTCTGGTGGCCGCCGAGCGCTACGCCCACCGAGCCGTCGCCTACGCCGACGCTCACGATGTCCTGCGCTACGGGAACAACGGATTCCTCGCCGCCAGGGCGGCGTCGAGAAGGGTCCTCGGCGAGGTCCAATTCTCCCTGGGGAAGACTGACAGTGCCGTTCTCGTGCTGCGGAGTGCGATGGCGGCGCTTCCGGAGTACCAGGAAGCGGCCCTGCAGAGAGATCTCCGTATCTCTCTCGGAACACTGCTCGAGGCGAGGGGGCGATTCGAAGAGGCGATCACCACTCTGTTCGAGGCCGTGGCGCTGGATCCCAACCAGGATACCGTCGTTGCGGCGCCCGCGCTTCACCGGCTGTGGAAGCGACAGTTCGGTGACGACGCGGACCTCGACGCGAGGATCAAGCGGGCTCTTGGTCGGAAGTGGGCGAGCGCGATAGGAGGCGGTTACGGCGCCCCGATGCGCCGACCGGCTCCCTCGTGGTCGCTGCCCGATCTGGCCGGTAGGGTGAGGCAATCCGCGTCGTTGGCTGGAAAGCCGATGGTGCTGGTGTTCTGGGGCGGGTGGAGCGAGGCAAGTCGCCCCATCTTGCGGTCTGCTGAGCGGTGGCACCGGCGGAGGCGCGCGCTCGGGATCCGCGTCATCAGCATGAACTGGGAACTGCCGGGACCTGGCCCGATCAGTGTCGGGCTCGCAAAGCGGCTGATCGCGAGCAACGGCTACCGCCTTCCCGTGCTGCTCGACCATGATCAGGCCGTGTTCAAGAGCTTCGAGGGCGAAGCCTATCCTCAGGTGTTCTTCGTCGACCGCAACGGGACCGTGACGAGAACGGTCTTCGGCGCTGCGGCAACCTTGTACGACAGCCTTGATGCCTGGGCCGCGGAACTCGGCAGAGCGGTCCCGAGGTAGATCGCGAGAACGTCCCGCCCGTCCTGGTTCATCTCTCAGGCTCCTTCCCTCCTCAGAGAAGCAAGAGCCATGAATGAACCAGGACGTCTGCCGGTCAAGCTCCTCGCATCACGGCGCCTTCGAGGTCAGAACGGACGGGAGTACACGCGGAACTGCAGGATCCGGAAGTCCGCGTTGGTGTCTATGCTCCAGATGAGGTTCTCGAGGCTCGCGTCGAACATCGCGGACGGAGCGATCTGGAATTTGGACTTGCCCCTGCCGCGGGTGAGGTCGATGGTCCCCAGAAGGCACAACGTTTCTCCGTTCAAGAAGTCGGTCAAGGTATTGCCGCAGATGTTGATGTTTCCGCCCGGCTTGCCGAGGATTCTGACGTAGATGTCGAGGATGCCCACATCGTTGGTGGCGAGCACGGCCTGGTGGTCCGACGTGGCGTTGCAGTCGACGATGCTCCATCCGGAGGTGGAGTTCTGGATGAGCAGCTGCGCACCCTTCGCGTCGCGGTTGACGAAGATCCGGTGACCGTTACCGCAGTTGCCGTCGTAAAACTGGCCTCTCGGGTATCCGATGACGTTGAAGTTGTAGACCAGCTTCGAGCCGGCTGGGATCCCGCCGGGGTTGGCGGATACCGCGGTGGCGGAGGCGAGCAGCAGGGCAGAACCGAGGGCCAGCACTGACATCAGTGGACGGTGCTTCGAGAATTCGAACCGACGCATGGAGACTCCTCTGTGGCACAACTTGCCACGCAAGCTGATGCGGTGGTGAATGTGCGACCTGCTGCGGCTCTGGTTACTTCGCGGACCGTGAGGAGCGATCGGTCCGGCGTGGCCGGCCTGTGGGGCGGGGCCTGTGTGGGTAAGGCGAATCAAACTCGAAGTGAGCGTGACCGTCAAGCGGCGAGAGAGCCTTTTGCATCCTCCTTACATAAACATACGGGGCGTGGTCGCGCGTCCGCGCGGCTGTGACCGTTGTGGGAAGCGGGGGTGGACACGTCGGGATCGCCCGGCACCTCGACGACCGGATGACGCAGCACGCAGGCGATCCTGCGGTTGAGCGAGAAGCACGGGACCCGCAGATGCCGGCCGGCGGGCGCTGCACTTCGACGACCTCGGCTTTGGCACCGTGAAGCGCAATCCCTCGCCGAGCTCTGCGCCACCGCCTTCGCCGACGGCCGGCTGCTGACCGGGAAGACCACGCGCGGCCTGAGCGAACTGAAGAGCGCTCCGCCGATCAGGGACGGAACGAGGGGGTAGCGCCAGCCCCTATGCCCGCGCAGGCGATGATGACCTGGCCCAGGTTTCGCGAGATTATGGTGCAGTGGCGCATGCTATGATCGGGCTGCCGGGAGGATAGGAGTCTTCGATGTACCAGCTTCCGCGCTGCCCCGGATACGCCATCTCCGCGTTTCTACTCTGGTTGGCTCTCGGCTTCGTGCCGGTGCACGGACGAGCCACCGCGAGCCCTCTCATCGCTGTGAGTCCCGACAGCATCGGGCCGATCGAACTACCCTGGCTCGTAACAGTCCAGGTGGGTGTGCGGATCTACGACCGCGACTCCCATGGGCCGACACCACTCACGTGGACGATCAGCGACGTCATGCACGGAACCAATAATGATGTCCCTTGGGTGATGCAGTCACCCACCTCCGGGACCATCGCTCCCGCAGATTCGCAATATGTCGCAGTCATCTTGGATCTGTTCGGCGTTGCCGGTGGCGAATACCGTGTCGACCTTATCATCGACAGCAATGACCCCGTTCATCCGAGAGTCATCGTCCCCCTGAAGTTCACGATTGTTGCTCCAGTTCCCGTGCGGCGGTTCACGTTCGGTGAGCTGAAGGCAAAGTACCGATAGGCCCCACGAGAGAGGTCGGTGCAGCATCCGCCCGGAGCCACGGAGAACCGGCCGAATGACAGAGTTCGGCCGGTCTCGCGCAGTCAAGCCGCACGTGAGGACCAGCGGTAATTGCGGCGCGGAGCGTGAGCGCGCGGAGGGTTAGCGCAGGGCTCCGGAGCGACGGAGTCATATGGCGAGCTACGGAGTGCTCACGTCCAGTCGCCAGACACCGGCGCGGTAGGTGCCCGCGAAGAGGCTCCCCGCGTGGAGCGAGAATGCCTGTGCCTTGATGAGTCCCGAACCGGCGGGACGCCAGAACTCGCCGTCGTTGGAGCTTCGAAAGACACCGGTCCAGTAGGCGGAGGCATAGACGTTCATCCCGTCCACGGCCAGAGCAGTGATCGGGAGCGAGGTGAGGCCCGATCTGGCAGCGGTCCATGTGTCGCCGCCGTCGGTGGACCGAAAGACTCCCCGGTGCGTGCCTGCAAACAAAACCGAGTCACGGATCGCGAGCGCGTCGATGCCCAAGTCCTCCAGTCCGTTGCTGCATGGGGTCCAGTTCTCCCCCCTGTCGGTGGATCGAAACACGCCACCGCCCCCTGTACCGGCGATAATGAGACCATCGCGGGCGGCGAGCGATCGCACAAACCAATCGGTGAGACCTTCAACCGCATGAGTCCATGTGGCACCGCCATCGGACGAGCGGTACACCCCGAGGCCCGTCCCGGCAAACAGATCTGCCCCCGAAGCCGTGAGAGCGTAGACGGTAGAGCTCTGGTTCAGCTCGCTCCTCGACCAGGTCGCTCCCAGATCGGTCGAACGAAACACCACGCCGCCATCGGCTCCGGCGAAAATGGTTCCGCCATTCGCCAGCAGGGATTGGATCGTCCGTCCGGGAGCTGGGTCGAGAACGGTCCAATGGTCGCCGCGGTCGAGGCTGCGAAACAGGCCACCGGACGTCGCCGCGAACAATCCGGAGCCCATGGAGGCAAGCCCGGTGACCTGCGCTGCCGCCGGTCCATTTCCATTCTGCACCCAGCTTGCGCCGCCGTCCATGGAGCGGTAAACCCCTCCGACCCCGACCCCCGCGAGGATGGCGGGACCATGGATAGCGAG
>VBPB01000217.1:0-1455 GCA_005893365.1 Candidatus Eiseniibacteriota bacterium | reverse complement strand
TCCGATCGGAGGACACCGGTCTGCGAAGTAGCCGCGAACAGACTCAATCCGTTGCGGCCAAGCCCAATGACTTGCCTACCGGCCAGATCGCCTACCACCGTCCAGTGACTCCCATTGTCGGTCGAGCGTTGCACCTCCTGGTAGCCCGCAGCAATGACTTCCGAGCCGCTCACCAGGAGGCTCCGAGCATGCAGCGTTGAGTTCACCGGCAGCCACAATCTTCCGTCGTCGGTCGAACGGTATAGCCCGAACTGGGTATCGACGAATACGGTCCCGTTCCCCGCACCCAACGAGTAGATGAACCGATCGGGTAGGCCGACGTTTACAGGGATCCACGAATCTCCATTGTCATCGGAGCGAAGGACCCCACCCACCCATGTGCCCGCGAACACCTTGCCGTTGCTGAAGGCGAGGCCCATGACAAGTGGATCGTCGACTGCCCAACGGACGGGGGACCAGGTCTCCCCGGCATCCGTGGAGCGAAAGACACCGCCGTCCGCGACGCCCGCCAGCAGTGTGGATCCGTCTGAAGCGAAGCAGGTGACGGAGCCGCCTCCGGGCCCGCTGGTCCGTGACCAGGGCGTCACGTACTCCGGTCTTACCGGGTTCTTGCCACACCCGACAAGAACGACGGCGAGCAGGAGGGGTACTGAGAGCAGTGTGAAGCGAGTTCTCATGTCGACGACCGGGAGGTAGTGAGCGCGCATCAGGCTCGCAATTCTCGTTCGTGACTTCAGAGCCGTCAACCGCTCAAATTGGCACTCGTGCCCTCGTGAGGCGCGCTCCCTCGTGTATCGTCGCGCGATGCCGATTGCGGTCGACCACGTCCTCGCCGTGCTGCTCCCGATCCGCGCAGCCCTGTTCCGCTTCGGCAGGGAANNNNATCTAGGTGCTCCGCTTCCGCGCTCGCGGGAATAGCGGAGTCGCGAAGAGCGATAGCCATGTGCCGCAATCTGCTAGCGTGTGTGGAAAACTGCAAACCAGCCTCGAGTGTTCCGACGCCTTTGGCTCGAAACGTCCCGCTTCAATGGGGCCGCGGGGCGCGCCACTAGCGGAACCTGGCACGCAGTCGACGCAGACCGAGACTATCTTCGGTTGCGGGCGCGGGTCGCTTGATCCAGACGGCGCTGCTCACATTGTCCGGCGCCTGTGGCAGTATCTGCTCGCCGGTGTTCAGGTCAAAGAGGAAGGTCCTGATGCCGCTGACAAGGAGGAAGCCGTCGCGTTCCTCCATGCCCATGCGCCACAGCTCCTGATCCCGGTAGAGGGTCGGTGTCTCGACCTGGCGTTGAGTGCCGTGCCTACGGTCCATGAGGTAGAACGGCACCATGAAGGTCTTGAGCCCTGACGGACGCTGCCCGATTCGAAGTGCCAAGCCACGTCCGGGGACGCTGCGGAAAGGGATGTAGAACCAGGGGAGGCGCGAAATCGACTCCCCTTTGGGCGGAGCAATGG
>VBPB01000216.1 GCA_005893365.1 Candidatus Eiseniibacteriota bacterium | reverse complement strand
TGCGATGAACCCACGGCTGGCGTCCCTGGTCTGGCTGATCCTGGCGATGCTCGTTCCCGGCGCGGCGCCCGCCAGCAACTGCAACGGCACGCAGACCGGCATGATCCCGCTCACCGACCTCGGCGCCGGCTTCTATCACGGCGTCCAGGGCGGGCTCTACCCCGGCGGGACCAACGTGCGACCGCCCGCCCACGATGCCGCCGGGGTCTCGATCGCCCACGCCATGGCCCCGCTCGACACCTTCGGGAACGCCGACGCGAACGGGAGGATCGTCCTGATCTCGATCGGGATGAGCAACACGACGCAGGAGTTCTCCACGTTCGTCCCGGCCGCGGCCGCCGATCCCTCACGCGACCCGAGCGTGCTGGTGGTCGATTGCGCGCTCGGCGGCCAGACGGCGAGCCTGATCAAGAACCCGGGTGCCGCCTACTGGGACACCGTGCGGACGCGGCTTAGGGCCCGCCGCTCATCGCCCAGTCAGGTGCAGGTCGTGTGGCTCAAGGAGGCCAACGCCAACCCATCCACCGGCTTCCCAGCGGCGACCACCACGCTCATGCAGGATCTGGGCTCGGTGGTGCGCGTGGTCAAGAGCCTCCTGCCCGAGACCCGCATCATCTACCTGTCGAGCCGGATCTATGCCGGCTATGCCACCAGCACCCTCAATCCGGAGCCCTACGCCTACGAGTCGGGATTCGCGGTCAAGTGGCTGGTCGAGGCCCAGATCGACGGGGTCGATAGCCTGCGCTACGACCCGGCGCAAGGCCCGGTCGAAGCGCCCTGGCTCGCCTGGGGCCCCTATCTCTGGGCGGATGGCGTCAACCCGCGCGGCGGGGACGGACTCACCTGGGTCTGCTCCGACTTCCAGTCAAGCGATGGTACCCACCCGGCGACGGGAGCGCGTGTCAAGGTCTCGAACCTGCTGCTCGATTTCATGCACCACGACGCGACCGCGACCCCGTGGTATCTCGCCTCGCCGGCCGCCGTGGCGCCGCCCGGGCCGCGGGCCATGGCCCTCGCGGTGGCGCCGGTCCCCGCCCGCGGTCCGGTGGAGGTCCGGTTCGTCGCCCCGGCCGGAAAGCCCTGGCGGCTCGAGGCCCTGGATCTTGGCGGCCGGCGCGTGCGCAACCTGGCGAGCGGCGTCGGCGACGGGCTCGAGCACCCGCTGCGCTGGGACGGCCGCGATGATCGCGGCTCGCCGGTCCGCGCCGGCGCCTACTGGCTCAGGCTGGCGAGCCCGGGCGCGCCGCCTAAGACGCGGCGCATCGTGCTCCTCGCCGGCCGCTGAGGCCGGCGGGGGCGAAGCGGGCGCGCGCCGGACCCCGCAGGTGGGACCGGCCGCTCGCGCGCCGGTGTCGCCGCGTCCGCTAGAACCCCACCCGCACTTGCGCCAGCGCGTTCCGCCGCGCGGCGACCACGAAGTGGGGCACGTAGCCACCGCTGGCGTCGTAGTCGAAGTAACCGCCGGTCGCGTAGCGCTTGTCGAACGCGTTGAAGACGGTGACCTCGGCCGAGACCCGGGAGTCCTCGGTGACTGACCCGCGCCACCCGGCGCTGAGGTTCACCACCGCCCGCGGGGCGACGCTGGCGCTCCGGTCCTCGCTGTTGTCGAGGTAGATCCGCCCCACCTGCTGGAGCTCGGCGCCGAGCGAGGCGCCATGCCACTCCACCCGCCCGCGCGCGTTGGCGGTGACGGCCGGTGAGAACCCGATGGCCTTGCCGGCGTGGTCCACGGTGGTGAGGGCGTCCACCCGTTCGTCGAAGCGTGTGAAGTGATTGTCGCCGAGCGTGGCGTTGGCGTCGAGGGTGACGCGGGTGTCCGGTGTCGGGCGCTGGTCGATGCCCGCCGTCAGCTCCACGCCCTGGTGGACCGAGCGGCCCGCGTTCTCGGTGATGTAGTAGCCGAGATCCGAGTTGAATTGGAAGTCCACCAGCTCGTCCCTGAGGTCCATGCGGTAGAGGTTGACGCCGGCCGCCAGACCGCGGCCGCGCCAGGCGGCACCCAGCTCGAAGTCGTTGAGTGAGCGGGTCGCGGACCAGGTAGTTGGGGACACTGCCCGCCACTTCGGGGTTGAACAGATCGATGAACCTCGGCTCACGGCTCGCGTACGACCAGGCGCCGAAGAGCGTCCAGTCCTTGCGCGGCACGACCGTCACCCCGAGGCGCGGCAGGAGGAAGTCGTAGGATTGGTCGAACCGCACGCCGCCGTAGACGTCGCCGCGCATGCGGTAGGTCTGGTGCCGCCAGGCGAGATCGGCCGTCACGGTGACGGCGCTCTTCGGGACCTCGTACTTCGATATGCGCACGGGGCGCGTCGCCTGCCACTCCTCGCGCACGAAGAGGCCGGCGGTGAGCGTGCGCGGATGGTAGTCGTAGTAGGGATGATCGGGCTCGGTGCCGGGCGGCAGCGCCGCGCCCGAGATGACCGTGCCGATGTGGTGCCCGTCGTGCGCCCGCAGCTCGCCGCCCACGGTGAGCGTGCCACGACGATGGTGCGCCAGCAGGCGCGGCGCCCAGCCGTAGTGCTGGTTGGCGACGAACCGCTCGCGGACCAGGTCGGTCTGCTGGAGCAACGGCCGGCCCTGGGGGTCGCGGATCGTCTGACCGTAGGCGTCCTGGAAATAGGCGGCCGGATAGAGCGTCGTGTCCGCGGCCCACGGCGCCAGCCGGTAGTTGCCGAGCGCGTCCCGCCGCTGCTCGTCGTAGTAGCCGCGCCCGTCGAACCAGAACAGCGTCTGGGCGAAGTCCAGCGACCGGGCCGGCCACCAGGTGTGGACGATCTCGTAGTGCGGCTCGAAGAAGTGATCGGCTTCGCCCGGGTAGGCGAGCAGGTTCGCCCGGCGGTCGCGGTCGGCGTCGCCGGTGATCTGGCCGTCGAGGTAGGGCTGGGGGACGCCCTTGTAGGCGAGGTGCGTGGTCTCGGGGCCGCCGAAGAGATTGACGCGCAGCGACTGCCTCTCGAATTGCCGCCGCACCGAGAGGAAGTAGGACCAGAGCCGCGACCACGACTGGTCGCGATAGCCGTCGGTCTCGATCCGCGAGTAGCGCCCGTAGACGTTCCAGGGCCCGTTCGAGCCCGAGTCCATCTCGAGCGACTCGCGCCGGGTGCGATACGAGCCGTAGGCGAGCGTCGCGGTCGCCGAGGGACGGGTGCCGAACGGCGCGGACTCGAGATTGACGCTCCCGCCCAGCGAGGGGGACCCATAGAGCGCCGAGCCCACGCCGCGCTGGAGCTGGACCTCGGCGGTCGAGGCCAGCAGGTCGGGATGGTCGATCCAGTAGACCTCGTGCGACTCGGGGTCGTTGAGCGGCACGCCGTCGATGAGCACGCTGATGCGCCGCTGCGGGAAGCCGCGAATCGTGAGGTACGAGTAGCCGATGCCGTTGCCGGCGTCGGAGTACGCGTAGGCCCCGGGAAGGGTGGCGAGCGCCATCGGCGTGTCCTGGCCCCAGTTGATGCGCTGCAGCGCCTCGCGCCCGAGCACGGTGGTGGCGACCGGCGTGCGCGCGCCCGCGCGCGCGGTGCTGACCACCACCTCGGGGAGGGTCACGACGCGGCCGAGCGTCTCGGGCGCGGCCGCGGATTCCGCCGGCGGCGTCTGCGCATGGGCGAGCGCCGGCGCCAGGGACAGCGCCAGCGCGATCACGATCGTCTTCATGGCCATGCTCCTCTTCCTTCCCACGCGGACGGCTCGGCCGCCGCGTCGAGGTGGGGACGGGACCGCGCCGCCCAGCCCGCCGCGTAGACGGCGAGCGAGACCAGCAGCCCCGCATAGATGGGTTCGAGGTCGAGCGGATAACCCGCCGGTCGGCCGGCGGGAGGGAACGACTTGATCAACACCCAGGCGAGCGAGACGCCGAAGGCGAGCACCATCGCCAAGGCGGTCCAGCGGCTGCCCACGCGGCCGCGGCGGAGCAGCGCCGTGCCGACCGGCAGCAGCAGCGTCGGCGTGGTGATGGAGCCGACGTCGTGCCACAGCGCGATCACGCTCGGGCGCGCCAGCGCGAGTGCGGTCGCGAACCCGGCGGCCCCCCACAGCCCGAGGCGCGTGTAGAAGGGCACCCGCTCCTCGTGAGCACCCTGGCGCAGCCGCCAGATGAGGTCGCGGCCGATGGTCTCGGCGGCGATGAACCCGTACGAATCGACGGTGCTCATCACCGTGGCGATCATCGCCAGGTAGAAGAGCCCGAGCGCCACCGGCGGCAGCGTGACGCGGGCCAGCTCGGGGAAGGCGAACACCGGCTCGGCCAGGCGCGGCAGCACCGCGCGCGCGTAGAGGCCGGTGGCGGTGGTGAGGAAGTCGAAGACGATCCAGCACACGATCGAAATGAGTACGCCCTGGCGCGCCACGCCGGGATCGCGGGCGGCGTAGGCCCGCTGCCAGAAGCCCGGGTCCACCAGGGTCGAGAGCGCGATCACGTACCAGACCAGGATCGCCGCGGCGGGATTGCCGCCGTTCCAGGTGAAATGGGCGGGAGGGAGCGAGCGGGTGAGGTAGCCGAGGCCGCCGTGCCGGGCCACCAGGAAGCCGAGCATCACCACGAAGCCCGCGTACATCAGGACGAACTGCACCTGGTCGGTGAACACGACGGTGCGCAGCCCGCCGCGCGAGATGTAGAAGAGCGAGAGCAGGGCCGCGGCCACCACGCAGGGCACCAGCGGCAGCCCGAACATGGCGGCGAACAGGGTCCCGAGCATGAGCACGTAGGCGGCCGGCGCCGAGGTGAGGAACACCGTGAGCGCACCGAGCACCGCCGGTCCGCGCCCGTAGTGGCGGTCGAGCAGGTCGGGGATGGTGAAGAGCTCCGCCGTGCGGGCGCGGCGGGCGAAAACCCAAGCGAACAGCAGCGCCCCGACGTAGTAGGGCACGCCGAACACCAGCCAGTTGGAGATCCCGTAGCGCCACGAGTACTCGCCGACGCCGAGGATGCCGCCGTACCAGGTGGCGACCAGCGTGGCCACGAACGCTGGCAGCGTCACGCGCCGGCCCGCGAGCAGATAGTCGACGGCACTGGTGCGGTGCGCCGAGCGGCGCAGCCACACCACGGCGAGGAAGCCGAAATAGACGGCGATGAGCCCCCAGTCGAGGGGGCTGCGGCTGAACATGAGCCTTCCCGTGCGGGCCAAGGCGTCCTTGGAAAAACAAGAACGCCGCACCCGCGTGGGGACGGCGTGAAGGCAACCGGAGAGCTCGCTTGTCTTGGCCGTTTCCCTACGCTGGTCCGAACCAGGTCAGGTTCTAAGGGTGTGCTCTCAGGCCGGCGCTGTATGTCGCAGGCCACCCCTAACGACGCCCGCTCGCGCGAGCGAGGGAGAACATGCGCCCGATCGCCGGGCGTTGCAAGCCGGCGTGCGAGGGGCCCGGGCGCGACGGCGCCCGGGTTGCACGCGGCCGGCGCCGCGTCAGTGCCCGAGCTGGCCGGCCCGGATCGCCGACTCCACCTCCGCCGAGGTGGCGACCCGCACCCAGCCGTCGGGGCGGTAGACCGCGTAGCGCGTGGCGGCCCCCGTCGGCCGGAACTCGCGCGTGAAGGCCACCGCCGCCACGTCGGGGAACATCACCCGCACCGCGAGGCCGTCGAGCAGGGCGTCGCGCAGGTTGCGCTCCCAGTAGGTCTCTTGCGGCGCGCGGGCCGCGAGCGGCTCGCCGCGGGCGCCGAGCGAGGCCGCGAGCGGCGACCAGAAGACCAGCGTGTCGCCGGTGACCGGGAGAGCGGCGGCGATGCCGTCGCGCACGTTGCGGGCGATGCGGGCCCGGTCGACGATGGCCTCGTCGCGCAGCCCCGGCAGCACGAACGGCATGGTCTCGATCCGCCGCACCAGCAGCGCGCCGTTGAGGGTCAGCAGCAGTGCTAAGGCGCCGGCGATTCCCCAGGCGACCCGCGTCCCCCGCCGTGCCAACGCCCAATCCGCCGCCGCCGCCACGCCCCAGGCGGCCCCGAGCAGGGGGGCGGTGAGGTAGTAGTGATAGGTGTGGTGGCGCAGCGGGAGCACCGGGAGCAGGAAGAGCGCGAAGGACGCCCCCGCCGCGACCCAGCCCCGCTCGCGCAGGGCGCGGAACCCAAGCCCCGCGAGCCACGCGATCGCCAGGCCCACGCCCCACGGCTGGACCGACCGATCGACCACGTTGCTGAATCCCGTCACCGTCGGCAGCAGGAAGTCCGCGGTCCAACCGAGATAGGTGAGCGCGTTGGCCAGGACGTGGCCGCCGAGCCCGGTCGCGTAGGCCGCCTCGCCCGGCAACCCGCGCCGCACGCCGAAGGCGTCGCCGGCGGTGAGCGTGGCGAGGTGGACCAGCGCGAGGGCGGCGAGGCCCGCCAGCAGCCCGCGGGGCACGCGTGAGCGCAGCGGGCGGGCGGCCAGCGCCACCGCCGCGGGCAGCAACAGCGTCGATTCCTTGGCGAGCAGTGAGAGCGCGAACACCGGCAGCGCGGTCCAGCCGCGGCGCCCGCCGTCCAGGGCCAGCAGCAGGGCGGCGAGGGCTCCGAGCAGCGCCAGCTCGTCGCCGATCGCCGAGATCCAGTAGACCGAGCCGAAGTGCGAGGGGTGGACGGCGAAGAAGACCGCCCCGAGCAGGGCCGCCGGGCGCGACACCACCCGGGCGAGGAAGCGGGCGAGCAGGGCCGCCCCCGCGGCGTGGACCACCAGGCTGGCCGCGTGGTACGGCCCGGCGTCGAGCCCGGCCACCCGGCGCATGAGGTCGAAGAACGCCTGGTGCGAGAGGTAGCGCCACGCGCCGGTCAGCCGCGGCGCGAGCCCGGAGGCGCGCGCGAGCCCGAGGAAGTCGTCCTGCGAGAAGTAGAAGGTGAGCGCGCGATGGAAGACCAGCCCGGCGGCGGCCGCGGCGGCGAGCGGCGGGACCCAGGGCCAGGGCGTCGCGAGTTCGGGCGCGGCGGGTCCGGGAGGTCGGGGTGTGCCTGCGGCCGGTCGCACGCGGCTGACTCTAGCCCGTCGTGTCGGGCTTGTCGCGGGACCCAGGTGGGGACGCCCCGGACGGATGCGGGCCGTGGTCGCGGGTCCCGGAAGCATCACGCCCCGGGGGACCGGCCGGACCGCCCGGGGCCGCCAGCGCGATTCTTCTCGCCCCGCCGAACGCGGGTGGGCTACCCTTGCGTCAGAACCATCACCCACGAAGGCCTTCGCCGCCCCCCCGGCCAGGCCACCAACCAGGCCCGCACGCATGCTCCTCAGGCCCCGCCGCGCCGCGCGGCAGGTCGAGAGCTGCGGTTGGGAAGAAGGGAGTCGAGTGCGTCTCCTCGCGCAAATCATGCTGCTCCCGGTCGCCGTCGTCCTCGCGATGGCGGTCGCACCGTCACGCGTGTCCGCGACCACCTGCGTCTCGGGCCAGACCGGCCCCCCGTTCCAGGAGGCGAGCTTCTTCACGCCGCCCAACGACGAGTACTGCACCTTCGTCGACCTCACCGGGTGTTCCCAGGCGCTGCGGGCGCGCTGGTCGCTGTACTGGCCCGACGCCTGCGCGCTCCCGGCGCA
>VBPB01000209.1 GCA_005893365.1 Candidatus Eiseniibacteriota bacterium | reverse complement strand
CGGAGCCTCCCGACGCGCCGCCGGGGCCTCCCGACGCGCCGCCGCTCCCGCTGCCGCCCGAGGTCCCGCCCGGAGCCCCCGAACCGCCGCTCCCGCCGCCGCCCGAGGTCCCGCCCGGAGCCCCCGAACCGCCGCTCCCGCCGCCGCCCGAGGTCCCGCCCGGAGCCCCCGAACCGCCGCCCGACTTCTCCTGCCGGGCCTTCTCCTTGTAGGACTTGCTGCGGTAGTCGGTGATGTAGAAGCCCGACCCCTTGAACAGGATGCCCGTGCCCGCGGCCGGGACGCGCTCCGACTTGCCCTTGCACTTGGGGCAGCGCTTGACCGATTCGTCCTTGATGCTGTGGAACAGCTCGAAGCGGTGCTTGCACTTCTTGCAGCGATAGATGTAGGTCGGCATGTCGGCGGGTCTCCGAAGCTCAGGCCAGGGCTTGCGCCAGGCGGTCGAGGGCCACGGTCAACTCCCCGGGCGAGGCCGCGAACGAGACGCGCACCCCGCGATCGTCACCGAAGACTTGGCCCGGCACCACGGCGACCCCCGCCTGCTCCATGAGCAGGTCCGCCAGGTCGGCCGAGCCCGCGACCCGCCGGCCCGCGAGCGTGCGCCCGAAGTGTCGCGAGACGTCGGCGAACACGTAGAAGGCGCCGGCCGGGCGCACCAGGGTGACGCCCGGGATGCCGCCCAAGATGCGGCAGGCCAGGTCGCGGCGGGCCACCAAGGCGTCTTGGAAGCGCCGGCGCTCCGCGGCCATCTCCGCGTCGCCGGCGACGCAGAGCCTGAGCGCCGCCTCGGCGGCGTGCTGCGAGATGCTGCTCGGGTTGCCGCTGGTGTGGCTCTGCAGCGCCTCCATCGCCTGGATCAGCTCGGCCGGCCCCCCCGCGTAGCCGATGCGCCAGCCGGTCATCGCGAACGCCTTGGAGACCCCGTTCACCGTCAGCGTGCGCGCGCCCATCCCGTCCAAGGCCGCGAAGCTCGTGAAGGTGCCGTCGTAGACCAGGTGCTCGTAGATCTCGTCGCTGATCACCCACAGCCCGGCCTCCCGCACGATCGGCGCGATCGCGGCGTAGGCCTCGCGCGACATCAGGGCGCCGGTCGGGTTGTGGGGCGAGTTGAGGATCACGCCGCGCGCGCACCCGCCCGCCGCCGCCAGGGCGCCGCGCAGGGCCGCGGGCGTGAGGCGGTACCCCTCGGCGGCCGACAACGCGGCGCTCACGGTGCGGCCGCCGGCGACCGTCACCATCGAGCCGTAACTGGGCCAGGCCGGCGCCGGGACGATCACCGCGTCGTCGGGGTCGACCAGCGCCAGCAGGGCATGGAAGACCACCGCCTTGGCCCCGGCGCCGACGATCACCTGGTCGTCGCCGAAGACGAGCCCGTTCTCGCGCTCGAACTTGTCCCGCACCGCCCGCCGCAGCGCGAGCGTTCCCGCCACCGGCGTGTAGCGCGTGATCCCGTGCGCGATCGCCTCGGTCCCGGCGCGCGCGACCGGCGCCGGCGTCTCGAAGTCGAGCTGCCCCGCGCCCAGGCTCACCACGTCGCGCCCGGCCGCCCGCAACCGCTGGAGACGGTCGTCGGCCGCCATCGTCCCCGACGGCCCCACGCGCGCGCTCAGGCGTGAGAGCCGCAAGCTCACGCGCTCCCCCCCGCCCGGGGCCGCGCGCCCGCCGCGAGACCGGCCTCGCGTCCCGCGCTCAGCACGCAGGCGATGGTGGACACCTCGACCACGTCCTCGCTGCTGCAGCCGCGCGAGAGATCGTTGGCCTGGCGCGCGAGGCCCTGCAGGATCGGGCCGTAGGCGGCCGCCCCGCCCAAGCGCTGCACCAGCTTGTAGCCGATGTTGCCGGCGTCGAGGTCGGGGAAGGTGAGCACGTTGGCGTGCCCCGCGACCGCGCTGTCCGGAGCCTTCTTGCGCGCCACCGCGGGATCCACCGCCGCGTCCAGCTGCAGCTCGCCGTCGAAGTGGCGGTCGGGACGGCGCTGGCGGGCGAGTGCCACCGCCTCGCGCACCTTGGCGACGTGCGGATGCTCGGCGCTGCCGCGGGTCGAGAACGAGAGGAACGCCGTGTGCGGCACCTCGCCGGTCAGCCGCGCGAAGTTGTCCGCGGTCAGGCAGCCGATCTCGGCCAGCTGGGCCGGATTCGGGTCGGGCACCACGCCGCCATCGGCGAACAGGAACACCCGCTCGGCGCTCGCGGCCGCCGACGGCGGCACCACCATCAGGAAGAACGACGAGACGCTGGTCACCCCGGGGGTGGTGCCGATCAGCCAGATCGCCGCGCGCAGGATGTCGGCGGTCGGGCGCGACGCCCCGGCGACGAAGCAGTCGGCGAGCCCCTCGCGCACGCGGGCCGCGGCCTGGAAGACCGGATCGCGGGCGAGCCGCTCGGCGTCGCCCAGGGCGAGCCGGTCGCCGCGCGCCGCGCGCAGCGCCTGCAAGGTGCGCTCGATCTCGGCCGGGTCGCCGGCGTCCAGCGTCTGGACCCCGAGCATCGCGACTTCGGCCCGGCGGGCGGTGGCGCGCACGATGTCGCGCTCGCCGATCAGCGTGACCTGGGCCAGCCGGTCGCGGCTCAGCCGGTCCGCGGCGCGGACCACCCGCTCGTCCGCGCCTTCCGCCAGCACCAGCCGGCGCGGCTCGAGCCGGGCATGTCGGCGGATGCGGTCGAGGACGGCCGTCATCGTCCGCCGCGCTTCCCGCGCCCGGCCGGGCGGGGCGGTGCCGCCGCCTTGGCCTTCGCGGCGGCGGCCGGCTTCGCCGCCGGCACCGGGGCCTGGGCGGGGGCCGCCGTCAGACGCAGGCGTGCCCGCAGGCGCTGCTCCACCGTGCCGGGCACCAGGCCCGTGATCGGCCCGCCCATGCGCGCGATCTCCTTCACCAGCGTCGAGTTCAAGTACGTGTACTGCTGGCTGGGCATCAGGAAGACGACCTCGATGCCGCGCGCCAGGCGGCGGTTCATCAGCGCCATCTGGAACTCGAACTCGAAGTCGCTCACCGCCCGGAGGCCGCGGATCATCACCTGAGCCCCGACCCGGCGCGCGCACTCCACCACCAGGTCGGAGAAGTGGACCACCTCGACGCGCCGCATGCCCTTGACGCAGGGGCGGATCATCTCGCAGCGATCGTCCACGTCGAACAGGGTCCCCTTGGTCGTGCTCTCGGCCACCGCGATGACGACGCGGTCGAAGAGGCGCGCGGCCCGGCGCGTCAGATCGAGGTGGCCGTGGGTGAACGGGTCGAAGGTCCCCGGGAACAACGCGGTGCGCGCGTGCGTCATGGCCGCTCCTCCTCGGTCTCGCGGGGGCGCTCCCCCGCGGCCACCCGATAGGTGGACACCATCGTCTCGCCGTAACGACGCGCCCGCGCCAGCGCGAGACGGCCGCACCGTTCGGGAAGCGCGTCCTTGGCGTGATGCTCGATCACCACTCTCGCCCCCTCGCGCAACACCGCGGGCGCCCCCAGTGCCTCCAGCGTCGCGCGCGCCGGCTCCCCGCCGTAGGGAGGATCCGCCAGCACGATGTCCGCTTCCGCCAGCGTCCGGCCCAGCCGCGCCAAGCCCGCCGGCAGCGCCAGCGGCCACACGCGCGCCCGCTCGGTGACCCCGAGGAGCGCCAGGTTCTCCGTCAGCGCCCCCCGCGCCGCCGCGTCGGACTCGACGAAGTCGGCCCTTAGGGCCCCGCGTGAGAGCGCTTCGATGCCCAGCGCCCCGCTGCCCGCGTAGAGGTCGACGACCCGCACGCCGAGCCACGGCTCGAGCGCCATGAACAAGGCCTCCCGCACCCGGTCGGACGTCGGCCGCGTGCCGCGTCCGCGCGGCGCCTTGAGCCGCCGGCCCCCGAATTCACCGGCGATCACGCGCACGGGATCGAGCGCAGTGTCGACCACGGGCGCGGGAGTGTCAAGCCGGAGCGGGGCTGTTTCTCGTTAAGGCGGAACGACTTGGGGCACCGGCATCCTCGAGCACTCGAAGCGCGGGTCGCGATCACGGCATGTCGATCACGGCGTACCCGCGGGGGGGTACCAGCGTGAACGCCCGGTCGCCCTGGGGCCCCGAGAAACGCCACCCGCGGAACTGGTACCGGACCGTGCTGCCCGACCCGTCGTCCAGCTCGAGCGCGGCCGGGAGGCCCTGCGGGTCGAGATCGACGGTGATCCGGTCCGGCAGCCCCTCGCCACCCTCCGGCTTCGCCTCGAGCACGCGGCGCCGCGCCCCGGACGACCGTTCGCGGAAGCGCTCCTCACCGCCGCGCAGGAGGACCTGCCAGAGCCCGGCCGCGGTCTCGCTCCGCGCTCGGGTGAGCCGCACCAGCTGATGCGCCGCCGGCTGGATCCACTCGCCGCCGCCGGCCCTGACCGCGACCCGCTCGCCCGAGGCGGGGAAATCGAGCCGCGCCCGCGCCGGGGGCTCGAGGGCGAGTCGCCCCTGCTCCACCTGAGGCGGTCCGCCCAAGGGATCGGTGCGGGTCAGGGTCACGGCCGCCTCGCCGCGCCCGCGGGCGGCGAGACGGGCCACCAGCACCCGCGTGGCGTCGAGCCCCCGGCTCGCCGGGCCGTACGGCGCCGCGGCGGCGGACGCACTCGTGGCGAGCGCCAGCGCCGCGAGGATGCCGAGGCCCCGATGCGCGCGGCGGGCCTGAACCCCCCTCATGGGCTCCCCAACCGTTCGAGTGCCCGGCGCAGGGCGGAAAGCGACATCGGCTCGGCGCCGTCCGGGATCGTCACCGCCAGTCGGGTCGCTTGGACGCTGTCCGCGAAGTGCAGGTGCGAGACCTTGCCGGTGACACGGAAGGCGCCGTGCAGGTCGCGCAGCTCGAACACCGCCGGCCAGGCGATGCCCGGGCTGCGATCCCAGCCGCGATAGCTCACCGTCACGCCGTCCCCGTCGGGCCGCACCCACGAGGCGCGCGCCGGGAGCCCCTCGCTGCCGATCGCGATGCCCAGGGTGTCATGGTCCTCGAGCCACCACACCCACAGGAGCGTGTCGCGCCAGGTGGCGCCCTCCCAGGCCGCCGCGGGCGGGCGCCACGCCGCGCTCAGCGCGCGGAAGGCCAGGTCGCCGGGGCGCCGCAGCCCCAGCGAGTCGCGACGTGCGTCGAGCCGCACGCCCTGACGCCGCGAGGGGACGTACGCCGACAGCGAGTCGCCGCGGGCCGCGAGATCGAGGGCCGTGCCGAACAGCGACCCGACGCGCAGCCGGAAGGCGTCGGGCCCCGCCAGCAGCAGGCGGCCCTCGGCGCCCGGCAGGCGCGTGGCCTCGGGGAACTCGGCCCACAACAGCACCTGGGCGTCCACGCCCGCCCCGCGGGCCTCGCGGCCGGCGAGTGCCGTCCGGTAGCGGTCGGCCCGTACCGCCGGCACCAGCTCGCCCAGGCGAACCAGGTGAGGCGCACAGCCCGCGAGCGTCGCCGCCAGCGCCAGCGTCGCCGCGGCCAGCCTCCCGCGCCCTCCGGTCGCGTGCGGCGAGGCGGTCGGCGCTGCCCACCGGGCCCGCGTCACCGGCTCCGTCCCGGCGCTCCATCCGCGACCGCGGCGACCACGGCGTCGGCCACCTGCTCGGCGGTGAGCCCGTCGGTGACGACGCGCCGGTGGGCCACCTCGGCGTAGAGCGTAAGGCGGGCGTCGAGCAGCGCCTTCAAGCGCGCCTCGGGTGCCAAGCCCTCCAGCAGCGGCCGCCCGCTCCCGGTCCCGACGCGCCGCGCCGCCTCGGCCGGGGACA
>VBPB01000208.1 GCA_005893365.1 Candidatus Eiseniibacteriota bacterium | reverse complement strand
TGCCTGGGCTTCTCCTCGAGCCTCACCACGTGATCCCCGTCCAGCTCGGCGATGCCGAACTCCTGCGGGGTCTTGACGTGCGCCAGCAGGATCTGGGCGTTCGGCTTCTCGGCCAGGAACTCGCGCACGAACGGCGTGACGCCGCTCTTGATGAGGTTGTCGCCCAGGTACATGACGAACGGCTCGCGGCCGATGAACGGCTGCGCGATCTTGACCGCGTGCGCCAGCCCGAGCGGGGCCTCCTGCTCGATGTAGGTGACCTTAAGACCGAACGCGGCGCCGTCGCCGACCGCGGCGCGAATCTCCGCCTGGCTGTTCACCATCACCGTCAGCGTCTCGCCGGTGCGGTGGTCGGGCTGCAGCAGCTCGCGCGGGTCGCTGACCACGATCCCCACGTCGGTGATGCCGGCGTCGCGCAGCGCCTCGAGCCCGTAGTAGAGGACCGGCTTGTTGGCGACCGGGACCAGCTGCTTGGCGTAGGTGTGGGTGATGGGGCGCAGCCGCGTGCCACGGGCCCTCGCCGCCCGCGCCGGGGCCGGGTGCCCCCATCGCGAGCCCCCTCACCCGGCGAGCGCCGCGGCGATCAGCCGCCGCGCCTCGGCCAGCGCCGGCTCGAGCTTGCCGGCATCCTTCCCGCCCGCCAGCGCCAGATGCGGCTTGCCGCCGCCCGAGCCGCCGGTCACCTGGGCGACCGCCTTGACCAGCGCGTCGGCGCGCAGCGTCCGCGCCGCCACCAGATCGTCGCTCACCGCGGCGACGAAGGTGAGCTTGTCCCCCGCGCGCAGCGCCAGGACCAGGGCGCCGCGGCCCAGCACGCCGCGCAGGCGGTCGGCGGCGTCGCGCACCGCGTTGGCGTCGGCCTCGGAGGTGATCTCGGCGACCACCGAGCGCCCGCCCGGCAGCACGACCGCCGCCTGCGCCAGGCGGTCCATCTCCACCTCGAGCCCGCCGCGTTGCGCCTGCGCCTGCGCCTTGCGCAGTCGGTCGAGCTCGCCGCGCAGCTTCTCGACCTGCTCGGGCACCGCCTCGGGGCGCACCTGGAACAGCTCGGCGGCGCGCGCCAGCGTGCCGGCCTGGCCCTTGAGCCAGCGCATCGCCTCGTGGCCGCACAGCGCCTCGATCCGCCGCACGCCGCTGGCGATGGCGGTGTCCGAGACCAGCATGAACGCGCCGATGTCGCCGGTGCGGCGCACGTGCGTCCCGCCGCACAGCTCGCGGCTTACCGGGATGCCGGCGTCCTCGGCGCCGGCCACCGTGACGACGCGCACCTGGGCGCCGTACTTCTCGCCGAACAGCGCCATCGCGCCCAGCTGCTTGGCCTGGTCGATGGGCATCACCTCCCACGACACCTCGCGGTTGCGCAGCACCCACTCCATGACCAGGTCCTCGATCCGCTTGAGCGTCTCGGCCGGCGGGGCCTCGAAGTGGGTGTAGTCGAAGCGCAGCCGTCCCGGCGCCACCAGCGAGCCCGCCTGGCGCACGTGCGTGCCGAGCGCCTGGCGCAGCACCGCGTGCAGCAGATGGGTCGCGGTGTGATGCCGCATGGTCGGGAAGCGCTGGGTGGGATCCACCACCGCCTTGAGCCCGCCCCGCGCGCCGGCCGAGAGCAGGGTCTCGCGGTCGCCGTTCAAGAGCCGCACGCGGTGCACGATGTGATCGCCTTCCTTGTAGACGTGCGTCAGCTCGGCGGTGAGCCCGATGGTCTCGATGCGCCCGTGATCGGCGACCTGACCGCCCGACTCCGCGTAGCACGGGGTGCGGTCGAGCACCAGCTCGAGCTCGTCCTCGCCGTGCGCCCGCCAGCGCCGCAGGCTGAGCCCGCCGGCCGCGAGCGCCTGGTAGCCCAGGAACTCGGAGTCCGGCCCCTCGCTCACCACGGTCCACGGCGTGCCGCGGGCGCCGTCGTCACCGCGCTCGAACTTGCTCGCCGCGCGGGCCCGCTGGCGCTGCTCCTCCATCGCCGCGTCGAACCCGGCGCGGTCCACCGCCACGTTCCGCTCCGCGGCGATCTCCTCGGTCAGCTCGACCGGAAAGCCGTAGGTGTCGTGGAGGGCGAACGCGTCGGCCCCGGCGATGCGGCTCGCCCCGCCCGCCAGCAGCTCGTCGAGGCGCGCCAGGCCGGCCTCGAAGGTCTGGATGAAGTTCTCCTCCTCGCGCGCCAGCACGCGCGCGATCTCCTCGCGATGCTGCTCGAGCTCGCGGTAGTGACCGCCGAACTGCTCCACCACCAGGGCGGCGCTCTCGGCCAGGAACGGCCGGTCCAGGCCGAGCGAGCGCGCGGAGCGCCCGCGCGTCACGGCGCGGCGCAGCAGGCGGCGCAGCACGTACCCCGCGCCCTCGTTGCCCGGCAGCGCCCCCTCGCCGATCGCGAAGGTGAGGGCGCGCAGATGGTCGGCGATGATGCGGGCGTCGCGCACCGCGGCGCGCCGGCGCGAGGCCGGCACGGCGCTCAGGGCGAGGATGTGGTCGACCAGCGGCTCGAACAGGTCGGTCTCGAAGATGCTGGCCTTGCCCTGGACGATCAGCGCCAGGCGCTCGATGCCCATGCCGGTGTCGATGCCCGGCCGGGGCAGCGGCGTCAGCGTCCCGTCCGCCTGGGCGTCGAACTGCGGGAACACCAGGTTCCAGAACTCCATGTAGCGGTCGCCCGCGTCCCCGGGGCTCTCGCCCCAGAACGCGTCGGCGGCGAGGGTGGCGGGCCGCGCCTCGCCCAGGTCGAAGTAGATCTCGGAGCACGGCCCGCACGCGCCGCGCCCGCCGGCCGGGCCCCAGAAGTTGTCGGCCCGGCCGAGCGCCACGATGTGGTCGGCGCGCAGGCCCATCTGCTTCCAGAGGGCGGCGGCATCGTCATCGCGCGGCAGCTTCCCCTCCCCCGCGAAGATCGAGGCGAACAGACGCTCCTGCGGCAGCCCGAGCACGCCGGTGACGAACTCCCAGGCGAAGGCGATCGCCTCCTCCTTGAAATAGGCGCCGCGCTCGGTGGGACCAAACGAGAAGTTGCCCAGCATCTCGAAGAAGGTGTCGTGGCGCGGCGTGAGCCCGACGTTCTCGAGGTCGGTCAACCGCAGGCATTTCTGCACCGAGACCGCCCGCGCGTAGGGCAGCTCGCCGGAGGCCGAGTAGTAGGGCTTGAACTGCACCATCCCGGCGGTGGTGAACAGCAGCGTCGGGTCGTTGGGCACCAGCGGCGCCGAGGGCACCGCGGTGTGCCCGCGGGCCACGAAGAAGTCGAGGAACGCGCGGCGCAGCTCCGCCGCGGTCCGGAGCGCCGGCGAGGCAGGGGATGGACTCATGAGGGCCGGAAGATAGCCGGTCTCGGCGGGGGAGGAAAGGTATCGACCCTCGCTCGAATCCCTGGCGCGACCCACCCTCGATGGCCTGGTCAGCCCTCCAACGCCGCGTCCATCGTGATCTCGGCTTTGAGCAGACGCGAGATCGGACAGCCGGCCTTGGCGCCGCCTGCGATCTCGAGGAACTTGGCATTGTCGGCGCCCGGCACCTTCGCCCGCACCGTCAGGTGGCTCTTGGTGACCGTGGGCTTGCCGTCCACGGTCTCGAGCGTCACCGCGGCCACGGTGGCCACGCGCTCGGGCGTCAGGCCCGCCTTGCCCAGCTCGGCCGAGAGCGCCATCGAGAAGCACCCGGCGTGCGCCGCGGCGATGAGCTCCTCGGGATTGGTGCCCGGGGCCTCCTCGAAGCGGGTCGCGAACGAGTAGGCGGCGTTGGTCATCACGCCGCTCGGCGCGGTCATCGTGCCCTTGCCGCTCTTGAGATCCCCCTGCCACACGGCTGATGCCTTGCGGATCATGTTCGCCCCCTGGGTGGTCGCGACTCGCGTCGCCGCTAGGACTCCGTGGACTCGCCGCCCTCGCGGAGCGCCCGCTGGATGGTATCGCTGTCGAAGCCGCGGCGCACCAGCAGCGCGTAGAGCCGCTGCTGACGCACCCGCGACTCGAGGCCGGCATAGCGCCGCGCGGCCTGGGCCAGCACGCGGCGCGCCATGGCCGCCTCGTCGGCGCTGCCCTCCTGCGGGATGAACCCGGCGCGCGCGGCGGCGATGTCCGCGGCCCCGACGCCGCGCCGGCGCAGGTCGTTCTCGATCTGGCGCCAGCCCGCCGCGCGCCGTCCCCAGCGCCCGGCGATGAAGGCGCGCGCGTACTCGACGTCGTCGAGCAGGCCCACGCCGGCGAGGCGCTCGATCACCGCCGCCACGACCGCCTCGGCGTAGCCCTTCTCGCGCAGGCGCCGGCCCAGGTCCGCCCGGGTGCGCCGCGTGCGCTCGAGCAGGGCCAGGGCCGCCTCGCGGCAGGCGTCCGGGTCGGCCGCGCGCTCGGTACTACGGCCCGCGAAGGTGCCGCGCGTCCGCATCAGTACGCTCCCGGCAGCAGGCGGGCGGTGCGCCCCATGTAGTCGCGATAGCCCTGGCCGAACTGCTCGACCAGGAAGCCCTCTTCGATGTCCATCCGGCGCTTGAACATCCAGAACACGACCGGCATCAACACCAGCGCCACGGCGCTGCGGAACACGCCGGCGAACCCCAGGTCCATGAGCAGGATGCCCAGATACGAGGGATGGCGCACCGCGGCGTAGAAGCCGGTGGTGTGGAGACGATGGTCCTCCTGGATCGCCACCACCGAGACGAAACGCCGGCCCAGCTCGAGCATGGGCCCGAGCCGGAGCAGCACGCCGAGGGCGAGCACCGCGAATCCCACCCAGCGCGTGACGTCGCCGCCCGGGAGCACCCACCGGTCCCGCGCGTCCATGTAGGGCATGACGAACGCGGTGAACAGCGAGTGCGCCGCCAGCAGCGGGAAGAACGGCCGCCAGTCGGGAGCACTCCGCTGGCCGCGGCTGCGGCCCGAGGTGCTCAGGGTCATGACCGGGATCATGATGAGATGGAGGATCACCACGCCCACCCGCACCGGATGCGCGAAGAACCCGGCGACGCTCCCCCAGCCCATCACCATCAGCAGGAGGAACAGCAGCACGTTGAGCGGGATGCCGACCAGCTGCCTCCAGGGGGGACGAGAGCGCGGGGTCATGAGCGCATCCGGCGCGAGGGGCGGGACCCCCGGACCAACCGGGCGTCCCGCGGGTCCTCGGTCAGCGCGGCTACTTGGCCGGCATCGGCGCCGGCGCATCGCTGTTGAAGGTGTCCACCACGATCTTCCACTCGCCGCCCACCTTCTTGAAGATCGTCACGTACTTGCCGACGTCCTGCATCGGCTTCCCCTTGGCGTCCATCATCTTCATCGTGTAGCTGCCGATGTCGATGATCATGTCGCCGGCCTCGGTCATGATCGGTGCGTTGGAGGTGGGGACCAGCTCCATTCCCGGCATCGCCATGAAGCCCTTCCACAGCGCGCGGATCGCGTCAGGGCCGTCGGCGCGCGGTGCATTGGCGGGCAGGATGTGGGCGTCGGCGGCGTACATGCCGACCACCTTGTCCGTGTCGCGCGCCGCGACTGCGGCCGCGAACGCCTGGTTGAGGCTATCGAGGGCGGCCGTCATGGCGCCGGTGTCGGCCGTCGGGGCCTTCGGGGGCGCGGACTGACATCCCGCCGCGCCGAGGATGACGACGGCGAGCAGGGCGAGCACGATGCGTGCGGACAGGCGCATGGCGATCCTCCAGGTTATTGAGCGCGCGGGGCCCGGCCCCACGTCGGGGCCGGGCCAGGACGCCGCAGGCTAGCGCTTGCGGTCGCCGCCCGCCACCAGCGTCGGCTGCGGGCGTGGCGTGTTGGCACCGGGCGCGGGCTTGGACGGCGCCGCCGGGGCCGGGGGCGCCGCCGGGACGGACGCACCCGCGCTCGCGGCGGGCACCTTGAGCCCCAGCGACGGCAGGAGCTTGGTCTCGAGCTGCATGCGGATGTCGCGATGTTCCTTGAGGAACAGTCGCGCGTTCTCGCGTCCTTGGCCGATGCGCTCCTCGCCAAACGAGAACCACGTGCCGCTTCTTTGGATCACGCCCTTCTCGAGCGCGAAGTCGATCAGCTCGCCCTCGCGCGAGATGCCCTCGTTGTAGATGATGTCGAACTCCGCCTCGCGGAACGGCGCGGCGACCTTGTTCTTGACCACCTTCACCTTGGTGCGGTTACCCACCGCGACGTCGCCTTCCTTGAGCGTGGCGATGCGGCGGATGTCGAGCCGGACCGAGGCGTAGAACTTGAGCGCCCGCCCGCCGGCCGTGGTCTCGGGGGAGTTGTGGACGATCACACCGTCGACGAGGTAGCTGTGATTGCCCTCGACCTCGATGTCGAAGCGGTGCGTGGAGCGAGTCGGCGGCTTGCGATAACGCTTGAGGATCTTCGCGGGGACCGCGCGCAACAGCTTCATCTCGGCCAGTTGGAGACCGACCGAAGTGTCCCCGACTTCCTCCGCTGATTGCCACTCGAACCGCCCGCGACGGCTCGGGTGAAGTTTGTACTCCACCGTCGGATGCAGC
>VBPB01000005.1 GCA_005893365.1 Candidatus Eiseniibacteriota bacterium | reverse complement strand
ACGCGACGGCCCATCCACTCGGCACGCTCGGCGTCGGGCCAGTCCGCGCGGTCGGCGGATCCCAGGAGCGCGTCGGCGCGCGCGGTGTCGCCACGCGCGAGCGCCAGGTCGCAGCGGTTGCGCAGCGCCTCCCAGCCCCACAGCGAGCGCAGCCCCGCCAGCCGCGCCCACGCCGAATCCGCCCCGGCCGTGTCGCCGAGCGCCAGCGCGAGGCGGGCGATGGGCCGGAGCGCGTACACGCCGAGGACGGGGTCCCGCGCGGCCTCGCGCCACGCGGCGAGGCTGTCACGCGGGCTCGCGGTCCCGCGGGTGCCCAGCGCGATCAGGCGCTCGGCGCCCGCTGGGCCGGCACCGACCTCGCGCGCCCACGACACGCTCGCCGAGCCGGGGCTGGGCGAGACCGGAACCGGGAAGGTCCCGAGGACGAGGTGGCCGTTGAGCCGGGTCTCACGCTGGGAGACCTCCCCCGCGTGCTGCGTCGGACGCGCGCCGTGCCGCAGCGAATCCTGCCCGGCTCCCGGGTGGGCGGGGCCGCGCAGGGCGCCGCCACAGCCCGCGGCCCCGACGAGCACGCCCAGGATCAGGCCGAGGCCCGCGCGCCTCCTCGCGGTGATCACGCCCGCCCCGCCCTCACTCCCACTCGATGGTGGCCGGCGGCTTGCTGGTGCAGTCGTAGACCACGCGGTTGACCCCGCGCACCTCGTTGGCGATGCGGCTCGCCGCGCGCGCCAGCAGCGAGGCCGGGAGCCGGGTCCAGTCGGCGGTCATCCCGTCCGAGCTGTCGACTGCGCGCAAGGCGATCACCTTCTCGTAGGAGCGCTCGTCCCCCTTGACGCCCACGGTCGAGACCGGGAGCAGGACCGCGAACGCCTGCCAGGTGCGGTGGTACCACTTGGCGCGCCGCAGCTCGGCGATGAAGATGGCGTCCGCCTGACGCAGGATCGCGAGGTCTTGGGCGTTGACCGCGCCCAGCGTGCGCACCGCGAGCCCCGGGCCCGGGAAGGGATGGCGGTCCACGAGATGGTCCGGCAGTCCCAGCTCGCGCCCCAGCTCGCGCACCTCGTCCTTGAACAGGAGTCGCAGCGGCTCGATGAGCTTGAGCCGCATGCGCTCGGGAAGGCCGCCCACGTTGTGGTGGGTCTTGATGACCTGGGAGCCCCACCCGGCCGAGGCGCTCTCGATCACGTCCGGATAGAGCGTCCCCTGCGCCAGCCACTCGACCGGCCCGAACGTCTTGGCCTCCTCCTCGAACACGGCGATGAACTCCGCGCCGATGATGCGGCGCTTCTGCTCCGGGTCGGTGACGCCGGCGAGCTTGGCGAGGAAGCGCTCGCGCGCGTCCACGACGCGCAGGTCGAGCCCGCGCTTCTCCCCCAGCTCGCGCGCCACCTCTAGGGCCTCGCCCTCGCGCAGCAGGCCGTGATCCACGAGCACGCACACCAGACGCCGGCCGACCGCGCGGTGGCAGAGGGTCGCGACCACGCTGCTGTCGACGCCGCCCGAGAGCCCGCACAGCACCAGACCGTCGCCCACCCGGGCGCGGATGTCGGCCACCGCGGTGCGCACGAAGTGCCTCATGCTCCAGCCGCCCTTAAGCCGCGCGATGCGGAACAGGAAGTTGCGCAGCACCTGCCGGCCCATCGGCGAGTGCACCACCTCGGGATGGAACTGGATCAGGTGGAACGGCTGGGTGGCGTGCCGGGCCGCGGCGAAGGCGCAGTTGGCGGTGTGGGCGACCCGCGTCCACCCTTGGCCCAGCGCCTGCACCTCGTCGCCATGGCTCATCCAGGCGCGGAACCGCTTGGGCACGCCCAAGAACAGCGGCGAGGGCGCGTCGCGCACGAACGTGGCGGTGCCGTACTCGGCCCGCGGCGCCTTCGCCACCCGGCCTCCGGTCAGCTGCACGGTGGCCTGGAAGCCGTAGCAGATGCCGAGCAGCGGCTTGCCGAGCGTGTAGATCCCGGGGTCGGGCATCGGCGCTTGGGCGCGGTAGCCGCTCGCGGGCGAGCCCGAGAGGATCAGCGCACTCGGGCGGTGGCTGCGGATCTGAGCCAGCGGGGTGGTGCCCGGCACGATCTCCGAGAACACGCCCAGCTCGCGCACGCGCCGGGCGATCAGCTGCGTGTACTGCGAGCCGAAGTCGAGGATGAGGACCGTCTCGCGCGCCATTCCGAGGGTCACTAGTGCCGGAACACGCGGCGGTCGGTGAACACCATCGCCAGCCCATGCTGGTCGCACGCGCTGACCACCTCGGCGTCGCGCATCGAGCCGCCGGGTTGGACGATGGCGGCGATGCCGGCGGCCGCGGCGTGCTCGACGTTGTCCGCGAACGGCAGGAAGCCGTCCGAGGCCAGCGCTACCCCGGCCAGGTCGTGTCCGGCGCGCCGCGCCTTCATCAGCGCCACGTCCACCGCGTCGACCCGGCTGGTCTGGCCGGAGCCGAGGCCGATCAGGGCGGTGCCGCGGGTGAGCGCGATGGCGTTGGAGCGCGACGCGGCCACCACCTCCCAGCCGAAGCGCATCGCCTCCAGCTCGGGCGGCGACGGCTCGCGCCGGGTCACCGTCTTCCAGGGCGGGGCCGGCGTCCGCGGCTCGTACTGGAGCAGCGCCCACCGGCCGGCGAAGCGGGTCTCCCAAAGGTCGGAAGCCGCAACATCGCTCAGCCCAAGGCGTAAGACGCGCAAGTTCTTCTTGGACTCCAAGGCCGCCTCGGCTTCGGGCGAGAACCCGGGCGCGGCGACGCACTCGACGAACTGGCCGGCCAGGGCCGCGGCCGTGGCCCCGTCCAGCGGGCGGTTGAAGGCGACGATGCCGCCGTAGGCCGACTGCGCGTCGGAGGCCAGCGCCCGCTCGTAGGCGGACGGGAGCTCGGCTGCGCACGCCGCCCCGCAGGGCTGGTTGTGCTTCACGATGACGCAGCCGGGCTGCCAGAACCGCCACACCAGCGAGACCGCGGCCTCGACGTCGAGCAGGTTGTTGTACGAAAGTTCCTTCCCCTCGCGCCACGCGTCGAGGGCGGCGGCGTGCCCGGCCGCGGCGTAGAGGGCGGCCGGCTGATGCGGGTTCTCGCCGTAGCGCAGGCGCCTCACCCGCTCGAGCGCCACCACGTGGACCAGCGGCGGCTCGGCCTCCTCGCCGGAGGCCCTTAGGCCCAGCTCGCCGGCGATCGCGGCGTCGTAGCGCGCGGTGCGGGCGAAGGTCGCCAGCGCCCATTCGCGCCGCTGCGGCAGGTCAGGCCCGCCCGCGCGCAGCGTGGCCAGCGCGGCGTCGTACTGCGCCGGATCGTGCAGGACGATGACGTCGGCGAAGTTCTTGGCCGCCGCGCGCAGCAGCGCCACGCCGCCGATGTCGATCTCCTCGACCGCCCCCGCCTCGTCGAGCCCGCCGGCGCGCTGCTCGAACGGATAGAGCGTCACCGCCACCAGGTCGATCGGGCCGACCCCGAGGGAGCGCAGTGCTTCCATGTCCTCGTGCGCCGAGCGCCGCGCCAGGATCGGGCCGTGCACCAGCGGATGCAGCGTTTTTACCCGCCCCCCCAGCATCTCGGGCGAGCCGGTCCACTGTTCGATGCGCGTCACCGCCACCCCCGCCGCTTCCAGATGCGCGGCGGTGCCGCCCGAGGCGAGCAGGCGCGTGCCGTGCTCGGCCAGGGCGCGGGCCAGGCCGATCGCGCCGGTCTTGTCCGAGAGCGAGAGCAGCGCCGTAGCCGGCCAGGTCATGGACGGCACCCGGCGTGCCTCGGCCACGCCCGCCGCGGCCCCGCGCCGCGCCGCACCTCGCCCCCGCCCGCCGGCCGGCGCCGGGACCCGGCCCTCACGCGGGCGACCCGGTCAGGCGCCGCAGCGCCTCGGCGTAGCGCGCCGCCGTGCGCGCCGCGACCTCGTCGGGCAGCGCCGGCGCCGGCGCCTCGTGGTCCCAGCCGGAACGGTCGAGCCAGTCGCGCACGATCTGTTTGTCGAAGGCGTCGCGCCGCCCCGCTTCGTACTCGGCGCGGTCCCAGTAGCGCGAGGAGTCGGGCGAGAGGATCTCGTCGATCAGCGTCAGGGTGCCGTCCACGCGTCCGAACTCGAACTTGGTGTCGGCGAGCACCAGCCCGCGGGCCCACGCCCAGTCGCGCGCCTCGGCGAACAGCGCCAGGCTGCGGGCGCGCAACGCCTCGGCGGTCTCCCTTCCGGCGCGCGCGACCACCGCGGCGAAGGACACGTTCTCGTCGTGGCCCTGGTCCGCCTTGGTGGCCGGCGTGAAGATGGGCGGATCGAGCGGCGCCCCGTCGTCAAGCCCCGCCGCCAGGCGCACGCCGCACACCGCCCCGGTCGCCCGGTACTCGCGCCAGCCCGAGCCGGTCAGGTGCCCGCGCACGACGCACTCGATGTCGATGCGCTCGGCGCGCCGCACCAGCATGCTGCGCCCGGCGAGCCGCTCCGCGTGATGGTCGAAGGGCGCGGGATAACGCGAGGGGTCGTCCGAGACGAAGTGATGCGGGGCGGCGCTGCGCAGGGTCTCGAACCAGAAGACCGAGAGCCCGGTGAGCACGCGGCCCTTGCCGGGGATGGGCGTGGGCAGGATGTGGTCGTAGGCCGAGAGCCGGTCGCTGGCGACGATGACCAGGTGCTCCGGCCCCGCCGCGAACAGGTCGCGCACCTTCCCCTGGCGCCAGGGTGTGAGGCCGGGCAGCTCGACGCGCGCGACCGCGGCCGCCGAGCCGATCATGCGGGCCCCGTGCCGCGCGCCGCGTCGGACGCGACAGCACCCGGCCCCGGCACCGCGAAGGTGGCGCTCACCCAGGCCGCCAGCGCCTCCATCCCGGGGATGGCCGCGGTCCCCGCGGCGGCGTAGTCGCCGGCCGGGTCGAGCAGCACGAAGCGCATGCCGGCCGCCTGGGCACCCCGCTCGTCCACCGAGCGGATGTCGCCCACGAACAGCGTGCGCGCGGGGGCGGTGCCCAGCCGCTTCAACGCCACCGCGAAGATGCCCGGATCGGGCTTCTCGATACCCACCAGGTGCGAGTCCACCACGAACTCGAGGCCGCGCATCATGTCGGCCTGGGCCAGGTGGTGCTCGGCGCGGCCGTCGGAGTTGGAGACCACCGCCGCGCGCAGCCCGGCCGCGCGCACGGCGTCGAGGGCGCCGCGCGCCCCCTCCATCGGCCGGCACCAGAGGCCGCGCGTCCGCTCGCGCTCGAGCAACCGCTCGATCGCCGGGGCCACCGCCTCGGCCGGGACCGCCGCGGCCGCGAGCGTGCCGCGGAAGTACTCGCGCACGTCGCCGCGCACGGTCGTCACCGCCCCATCCGGGCCGCCCGCCCGCCGCGCGCTCGCGTCGTAGGCGCGCCGCCCACTCACCTCGGCGCGCCGCAGCGTCTCGGCCGTGACCGCCACCCGGTGGGCGATCAGGTCCTCGGCCATCCACTCGAAGTCGAGCCGGATCAGCGTGCCGCCGGCGTCGAACACCACCGCGTCCAGCGCGGGCCGCGCGGTCACGCGCGACTCCGCTCGCGTCCCGCCACGCCGGCCGCGGGCGGCACCGGGGCCGCGACCGGGACCAGGCGGCGGCCGTCGCGGCGCCAGTGTCCGGCCAGGTAACGGGCCACCACCGCGGGGTAGAGGCGGTGCTCGGCGGCATGGATGCGCCCGGTCAGCGCCGCGAGCGTGTCGTCCTCGCGCACCTCGACCACCGACTGGCCCAGGATCGGCCCCGCGTCGAGCGCGTCGTCCACCAGATGGACGGTGCATCCGGTCACGCGCACGCCGTGCGCCCACGCCTGGCCGATCGGGTCCAGCCCCGGGAACGCCGGCAGGAGCGACGGATGGAGGTTGAGGATCCGATCCGGGAAGGCGTCGAGGAGCGTGGCGTGCAGGCGCCGCATGAACCCGGCGAGCAGGACCACCTCGACGCCGCGCGCCGCGAGCGCGTCACGCCAGGGACGCTCGTCCTCGAGCCGGGTGCGGAAGCGGCCGGCCGGCGGGAGCACGGTCTCGACGCCGAGACGGCGCGCGCGCTCGAGGACCGGGGCCTGCGGGTCGTCGCTCAGCAGGGCGACGATGCGCCCCCCCAGCTCGCCGCGGCGCTCGGCGAGCACCAGCGCCTCGAAGTTCGTCCCCTGTCCTGACGCGAGGACCGCGAGTGTCTGCACCACGCCGCAATCTACCAATCGGGACCACGACCGGCAAGCGCGGCCGACGGCGACGATGCCGCCGCCGTCCCCGGCGACGGCCGCTCGCGCCGCCAGTCGATGCGCCGCACCCCCGACGCCGACAGCTCGAGCCACAGCGCCCCCTCCTGGTCGGTGCGCAGCGGGGCGAGCCCGACCGCGGCGAGGCGCGCGAGCGCGCCGCGGTCGGGATGCCCGAACGCGTTGTGCCGGCCCACCGAGATCAGCGCCAGCCGCGGGCGGATGCGCGCGAGGAACCGGGCGCCGCTCGACGAGCCCGAGCCGTGGTGCGCCACCTTGAGCACGGCGAGCCCGGGTGCCACCGCCAGCGAGTCCTCGCGCGTGCTGTCCACGTCGGCGGTGAGCAGCACCCGCCCCGCGCCCTCCCCCACCTCGAGCACCAGGCCCGCGGCGTTGTCGGCCGACAATGCCGCGCCCGCCGCCGGCCAGCGCACCACCACCCCAGGAGCGTGGCGCAGCGTGTCGCCGCGCGCGCAGGGCTTGAGCGGCACGCCGGCGCCGGCGAAGCGCGCGCCGGGACCGGCGACCCCCGGCACCGGCGTCGGCACCAGGAGCCGCCTCACGCGCGTGCCATGGAGCACGGCCCGGGCGCCGCCGGTGTGGTCCCCATCGTCGTGCGTGAGCGCCAGCCGGTCGAGTGCCCGCACGCCCGCCCAGCGCAGGAACGGCAGCACCGTGCCCTCGCCCGCGTCGAAGCGGGGCGTGCGCGGCCCCGCGTCCACGAGCCACCAGCCGTCCGCGAACCCCAGCGCCAGCGCGTCGCCCTGTCCCACGTCGAGCGCCACGAGCCACCAGTGCCCCGCGGGCGGGGCGAGCGGCCGGGCACTCGCCGCCAGCGCCAGCGCCAGGAGGCTCGCGAGCGCGCCCACGCCGACGCCCGCGAACCGGGCGCGACCGACCGAGCGCGTCCGCGCCGCGAGCCCGCGCGGTTCGGGCAGCGAGACCGCCAGCATCGCCGCGCCCAAGGCGGCGAGCCACGGCAGCGCCGGCTCCGAGCCGGTCGCGAGCAGGGCCCCCGGCACCGCCGCCGCGGCGTCGGCGATCGCGCGCAGTGCTACGGCCAGCACGTCGCAGGCGCCGAACCAGGGTGCGCCCATGCCCGGCAGGGCGCACTCGAGACCCGCCCCGATCCAGGCCGCGCTCAGCAGCAGCCCGCACACCGGCACCGCCGCCAGATTGGTCAGCAGGCTCAGCCACGGCAGGGCGTGGAAGCGATCGAGGAGCAGCGGCAGCGCCACCACCTGGGCCGCCACCGTGGGGGCGAACGGCGCGCTCAAGCGTCGCAGCCGTCCCGAGGCGGCGACGAGCGGCGGCCCCACCGCGACCAGGCCGAGCGAGGCCGCGCACGAGAGCTGGAAGCCCAGGTCCGCCGCCCATCCCGGCTCGCACACCAGCAGGGCCAGCGCGCTCAGCGCCAGCGCCTGGAGCCCATCCAGCGCCCGGCCCGAGACGCGCGCGGCCGCCCCGGCCACCTCGGTGACCACCGCGCGCATCAGCGAGGGCAGCGGCCCCGCGATGACCCCGTAGAAGAGCGCACACGCCCCGCCCGCCGCGGCGCGACCCCGCACCCCGAGGCCGAGCACCGCCGCGAGCCCGCGGGCGATCCCCGCGAGCCAGACCACGTGCAGGCCCGAGAGGGCGAGCAGGTGGGTGAGCCCGGCCGCGCGCAGGTGGGCGCCGAGTGCCGCGGGCAGCGCCGAGCGGTCGCCGATCACGAGCGGCGTCACCAACTCGCGGGCGTCGGGTCCGAGCCCGTCGTGGAGCACTGCCTCGATCGCCCGCCGCCACCGCGTCGCCGTGGCGCGCGGCCACGCGGCGGGCCCGCGGCTGCGCGCCACCCTCGCCACCAGCGCCCGACCCTGCACCGCCACGCCGGCGGTCGCGGCCGCGGCACGGGCGTCGAGCCCCCCGGGGTTGCCGCGGCGCGGCGGCCGCTCGAGCACCGCGAAGGCCGTGAGCGTGTCGCCCCACTCGGCGTCGCATCCCGGCGGCAGCCGGAGCCGCACCCGCGTGCCGGCCGGCAGCGGCGGCGCGGGCGCGACCAGCCGGGCGATCGCGATCGGGTCCTCCGCCTCGCGCAGCGGATGATCCACCACGCAGGCCCTGAGCCACGCCGGCCCCGGGTCGTCGCCGAGGGCCTTGGGCCCGTGGGCGAGTGCCGCGCGCCCGGCGGCCCCGCGGGCGATCGCCGCCAAGGTCAGCGCCAGCAGCAACGCCACGGTCCCGACCCGGTCGGGCGCGCGCCGCGCGAGCCAGGCGAGCGGGAGGAGCGGCGTGAGGGCGAGGAGGGCCGCGTGGGCGTCGAGCCGCGCGCCGAGCACGAGACCGAGCCACACCGCCACCGCCGCCGCGACCGCGCACCTGCCGCCCATGCGCGGGCGCCAGGGCGAGAGCCGTGCCGCGACTCAGGACCGCTCGGGACCTGCCACCGCCGCGCCGCCGGCCGACCGGGCGCGTCCACCGCGTGGACGCTTAGGCGCCGGCGTGGGCGCCCAGTGTCCCGTACCGGGACACTAGCGGCCGGCGGGCTTCTCGGCCTGGACGGTGCGGATCTCGGTGAACGCCTCCTCGCCCTGGCCGTACCCGGCGCTCAGGTAGTACCGGGCGGTGCCGCGCTCGTCGAACGCGGCGCGCGGGAAGACCGTGACCCCGACCATCGCGTCGGTCGAGGGCATGAGCGTCATCGAGTAGCGGCGCCACGGCCCGTCCCCGGCCTGGGCGTGCAGCCACATCTCGCGCACCTCGCTGGGCGGGACGCCGGCGAGCGTCGCCGAGATGACCTGCGGGTGCTCGAGCGAGACGCGCGCCGGCACGTCGGCCGCCAGCTTCGGCACGTCGACGTCGAGGCCGAGCTCGAACACCGCGAAGCGCTGGTTGCCGCCCGGCAGGTCGATGACCTGGATCGGGGCCTGCGTCCCCTTGGACATCAGCCGCACGCTGTGCGGCCCGCGCGGCAGCTCGAGGGTGAGGGGCGTCACCCCGCGCGGATCGCCGTCGATCCAGACCTGAGCGCCCTTGAGCGGCTGACTGCCCGCCTCGTCGGTGAGGCTCGCCTGCACCTGCAGCACGCCGCTGGCCGGCGAGGGCCTGGCCCGCGCCAGGAGATCCTTGGTCTCGCCGACGCGGATGTCCACGGTCTGGCCCCACGAGACGACGCCCGGGCCCGAGAAGCGGACCTCGTGCACGCCGGGGGTCAGGCTGTCGACGCGCAGGGGCGCGAAGCCGCGCACCTCGCCGTCCACGGACACGGCGACGACGCCCACCTGGTTCGGCGAGAACACCTCGAGCGCCCCCCACAGCGCCCCGTCGATCGTCTGGTGCTCACCCTTGAGGCCGCGCACGGTGTAGCTCGAGCCGCCCTGGTCCGAGAACGAGAGTCCCACGGTGTGCTCGCCCGGCGTGAGCGACAGCTCGGCGGGGGTGCGCACCGTGGGCGAGTTGCCGTCCAGGGTGATCCAGGCGCCGGGCGGGCGGCTGTTCACGGTGACCGTGAACCTCGGGCCGCCGAGGCCGAGCGCGTGGAGGGCGCCACTCCATCGCCCCTCCGTAGCGTTGGTCCGCGAGGGCCGCGAGTCCTGCAACGTGGCCAGCAACCAACCGCCCGCGAACAGGGCCAGCACGCCTGCGGCGAGGATCCATGGCCGCCGCCACGGCGGCACCTGCCGACGCGACAACTGCTGGGTGGTGGGCCACGCCGGCCGCCGCGGCAGAACCGGGACGGCGCGCGCGCGGCGCGGCAGCGTCTCGGCGGTGGATGCGGGCTCGGCCGGGCTCGGCGGCGCGGCCGGGATCGGAGCCTCCGCGACCGGCGGATGCGCGACGGGCGCCTCCTCGATGGCGGGCGCCGGCATCATGGGCGGTGCCGGCGGTTCTGCGACCGTGCTCGCGGCCGGAGCGACCGGCGCGGATGTGGGCGGCGGCGGCATCGCCGGCGCGGGCGGCACGGACGCGACCGGCGGCGCGGGCGCGACCGCTGGTGCGGAGGGCGTGAGCGCAGGCGGCGGCGGCGCGGGCGGGGCTGGTGGCGCCGCGGGCGCAGGCGGCGGCGCNNCACCGGCGGCACGGGCACTACGGGGGGGGCGGGCGACGGAGCCAGCGCGGGCGTCGTCACCACCGGCGCGTGCGGGATCCCGGTCGCGCGCGGCTCGCCCGGCGCGGTCGCAGGGACCGTCCGCTCGGTCAGTTCGGCCGGCTCCGGGGAGGGCGGGATGCGTTCGGCGCCACGCCACACCCGCGGCCCCACGCGCTCGTCCGGCGGCGGGGCGACCGGCGCGGCCGCGGCGGTCGCGGCCGCGATCTCCACGGGCTCGGGCGTGGGCGGGATCAGGATGCGGGCCGAGACCACCGTCGGCTCGTCCGCGAACGCCGTCGGGTCGGCCTCGCTCAGGGAGGCATCGTCTTCCGGCAGCGCGACCGGGGTCCACGAGCCGCGGGCGACGACGGGATCCTCGGCCTCCTCGTCACCGCCGGGCACGAACGTGAGATCGCCGTCGCGCATGGCCTCGCGCCGCGGCCGCCCGCCGAGCCACGGCAAGGCGCGCCGGAACCACCCCACGATGCCGCCGCCACCGCCCTCCGCCGGGCCCTCGCCGAGATGCCGCTCGTGGATCTCGATCGCGGCGGCCGGGTCAGGGCCCATCGGCGGAGCGACATCCCCGCTCGCGACCACCGGATCGCCGGCGTCGTGGACGAGGGTCTCGTCCACCTCGCTCCCCGGCTCGCGCCCCACACCACCGACTTGGGGCTCGGCCTCCGCCACGTCGAGCGCGCCGCCCGCGCCGGCGTCCGCCGACTCGGTCGCTGTCGCCATCGGCGCCTCGGCCGCGGGGCGATCGTCGCGAGGCGATGCGGCGACATTCGCCGGCAGACCCGCCCACCGCCGCTCCGCCTCCTCCGCCTCCGACAGGTGCGTCCCCACCGGCGTCGTCTCGGGCACGGCGCGCGGCTCAATGGCCGGCGTCGGCGCGGCCGGCGGTGCGCTCGCGACCGGGGCGGCCGCCTCGACGACCGGGGCCGCCACCTCGACGACCGGGGCGGCCTCGCCCCCCTGGTCGGCCGGGTGCGTCGCGGTGAACGCCTCCGGCGAGACGAGTCCCCGGGCCCCGGTCCAGACGGCTTCGATCTCGGCGCCGGCCGCGCCCGGCTGATCGGGTGAGGCCCTCCAGAGCATGCGCACCTGCACCGTGTGCGCCGCGGGGATCCCCAGCGCATGCGCCAGGCGGCCGTGCTCGTCGCGCACCGTCACCCAAACGGGCTCAAGCGACTCGCCATCCACCCACACCGAGACCTCGGCCTCGCCCACCCAGCCGAATCCCACCTGATCCTCTTGATGGGCGAAGGCGTACGAACACGGGCGCGGCGTGCCGGGGCGCTCCCACAGCTCGGCGTGCGAGAAGAGCAGACCGGCCAGGCCGTGATGGAGGGGGGCGGGGATGGGGCGCGGGCCGCGCGGCGTGGGGCTGGCGTCATGGGCCACGCCGATCACGTCCTCCAGCCAGGCGGTGGCCCCGCGCGCATCCGAACCCTGGGGGAGTCCCGCCAGTCCCATGAACAGACCACGGGACTCGGCCTCGGCGGTCAGGACTTCACCGCGGGGCCGGGCGAGAACTGCCCAGTACAGGCTGGGGTCGGCGACCTTGGTCATCGAATGGGGCTCCCTCCCCGCGCGCCGCAAGGTCGCGGCGCCGACGCTTTACGCTCTCGACGCAACCTAGTAAAGGAATGCACAAGTGTCAATGGCCGCTTGATTTGGATGGCATGCCTATTGCGGACAACCAAGGCTCACGCACCGGGGGGACTCGCGCCCACACGGTGCGGCAGGGACTTGGGTCAAAACGGGGTTGCATTATGCATGCCGCCTCCGTACCGTGCCGCCGACCTTGCGTGCTCCCCCAGCTGCATTCTTCGAGGTGATATTGCCGCTGCGCCGACCGATCATGCTCCTGACTCTCGTCCTGGCCGCGTGGGCCTCACCCGCGAGCGCCGGCGCGTTCCTGCCGTTGGTCTCCCCGCCCCCGGGCACCCAGGACTCGCTCCGTGAGCCGACGGTGGAGCCGCTGGCCTCGGCCCGCAGCGCCTATCAGGCGGCCTGGACCCTGCGCGAGGCCAAGGACCCGGAGGCGGCCGTGCGCACGGCGGAGCGGGCGCTCGACGACCTGGCCAAGGCGCTGCAGGGCGACGTCGACGCCTCCACCCGCCGGGAACTGGTCGACATCCAGTCCAAGCTGAGCGGGCTGCGCGACGCCGCCAAGGCGCAGCGGGCCGCCCCGGACTCGAGCAACGACACCGCGGACGCCCAGGTGCTCAACGCCCCGGCGATCGAGGACATCGAGCCCCAGGTGAACGCCGAGGTCCACCGCTACATCGAGTACTTCACCGGCGCCGGGCGCTCGGTGTTCGAGCGCTGGCTGGTCCGGTCGGGGCGCTACATGAGCCTGTTCCGCGACGTGCTCAAGAAGGAGGGCCTGCCCCCCGATCTGGTCCACCTGGTGTTCGTCGAGAGCGGGTTCAACCTCAACGCCCGCTCGATCTCGGCGGCGGTCGGCCCGTGGCAGTTCCTGCGTTCGACGGCGCGGCTCTTCGGCCTCACCGTCAACCAGTGGGTGGACGAGCGCAAGGACCCGGAGAAGTCGACGGTCGCGGCGGCCCGCTACCTCAAGCACCTCTACGCCATCTTCGGCGACTGGCCGCTGGCCATCGCCTCGTACAACGCGGGCGAGGGCACGGTCCTGCGCGCCATCAAGCGCCAGGGCACCACGAACTACTGGGACCTGCACCTGCCGCGGCAGACCGAGGACTACGTGCCGCAGTTCATGGCGGTGCTGGCGATCACGCGCGCGCCCCAGAAGTACGGGTTCGACTCGGTCGAGCTGGAGCAGCCGATCGACTTCGACGAGATCGCGCTCACCGGTTCGGTCGACCTGCGCGCCATCGCGCGGCTGGCCGACTGCAGCTTCGACGAGATCAAGGCGCTCAACCCGGCCGTGCTCAAGCACGCCGCCCCGGGTGGCGATGGCGTCACCATGCTGCGGGTGCCGACCGGCAAGGCCCAGGTGATCCTGGCCAAGCTCCAGGACGGCGCGTCGCTGCCGGCCGTCCACCTCACCGTGCAGCACCGGGTCCGCCGCGGCGAGACGCTGCAGGCGATCGCCGACCAGTATCACGTCGGCGCCCAGCCGCTGGCGCGCGCCAACCGCATCACCCGCAGCCGTCCGCTCAAGCGCGGCATGGTGCTGGTAGTGCCCGCAAGCCTGAGGCCGCCCACCCCCGCGGCGCTATCGGCCGGGGACCCGCGCGCCTCGACCGCTTACGTGCCGGCCCACGCCCGCCCCACCCCCGCCAGCCTCGACGGCAAGTCGGAGGCCGAGGGTCGGGCGCTGCACACCGTGCGCAAGGGTGAGACGCTGGACGCGATCGCCGCCCAGTACGGCATCTCGGCCGACGACATCCGGCGCTGGAATCACCTAGCGGGCGGCCGGCCGCGGCGCGGCACGCGGCTCAAGATCCGCACCGGCGAGGCGGCCGTCGATACCCCCGAGGCGGTGGCGGCCGACAGCGCCCGCGTCGCCGCCCTGGTCCCGCCCGGCGGCCGGCACAAGTCGCGTCATGGCCGCGCGGTCGCGGGCGATGGCGCCGCCACGACGGTGACGGTCCAGCGCGGCGAGACGCTCGGGACGCTGGCGCAGCGCCACCGCACCACCATCCGCAGGCTGATGGAGGCGAACGGGCTCGAGAGCTCGCGCATCCGCTCCGGCCAGCGGCTCCGCATCCCCGCCTAGTGTCCCGTACCGGAAATCATGGGCATGCCCCGCGGAGGGATCGTGGCCGCTGGCAAGGAGCGACGACGACGCGTATCCGTTGCGATACACGGAGGAGGAGCGACGCCGCCAGCGGCCACGAGAACCCGCGCGGCGTGTGCATGATTTCCGGTACGGGACACTAGCTCGGCCCGAGCGGACCCGCGCCGCGTCGCTCGGTCGCGCCGCGGGCTCACCCGCCCTTGCGGCCCTTCGCTCAGGGCGTCTCGCCGGCTCAGTGCTCCGGCTCGGGACCCCGCACCACGCCGCCCGCCGGCACGTCGGCGGTGATCTCCTGCTCGGTCACAAACGCGCCGATGCGGGCATTGCGCCCCACCGTGACGCCGGCCGGCAGGCGCGCCTCCTTGCCCACCAGCAGCAGGCCGTGGGCGAGGTGATCGGGGCACGCCTGGTTGGGCGTCATCGCATCGCCCCAGCCCACGCGCGCCCCCTCGCCCACCACCACCTCCTTGTCGAGGATGGCGTGGTCGACGGCCGCATCGCGCATCACGATCGTGTCGTTCATGACGATGCTGTCGCGCACCACCGCCCCGGGCGCCACCACCACGCCCGGGAACAGCACCGAGCGCACCACGCGCCCGGCCACCCGGCAGCCGTTGGCGATCAGGCTGCGCTCGGCGGCCCCGCCGGCCTCGAAACGCACCGGCGGGCGATCCGCGCTCTGGGTGTGCACCAGCCACGAGGGATCGCTGAGATCGAGCGGCGGCCGGTCCGAGAGCAGATCCATGTTGCTCTGGTAGTAGGTGTCGAGGGCTCCCACGTCCTGCCAGTAGTCGCGGAAGTGGTAGGCGTACACCGCCTCGCCGCGCGCCACCAGCCGCGGCAGCAGATCCTTGCCGAAGTCGTGGTTCGAGTCGGCGAGCGTGGCGTCCTCGGTGAGCCAGCGGATCAACGAGCGGCGGTCGAACAGGTAGACGCCCATCGAGGCCAGCCGCGAGCGCGATGCGCGCGGCTTCTCCTGGAAGCCGACGACGCGGCCGCTGCTCTCGGTCTCGAGGATGCCGTAGGCGCCGACGGCATCCGCCGGCACCTCGGTGACCGCCACCGTGACCGAGGCGCGGTTGGCCTCGTGGAACGCGTAGAGGATGTTGTAGTCCATCTTGTAGACGTGGTCGCCGGAGAGCACCAGCAGGTGGTCGAGCGTGCGGCGCCGCAGGTGGACCAGGTTCCGGTAGATCGCGTCGGCGGTCCCCAGGTACCAGTCGCTCTCGTTGGAGTCCAGCGAGGGCTGCAGCAGCTGGATGCCGCCGCGGGTCCGGTCCAGATCCCACGGGCGGCCGATGCCGATGTGCTGCCGCAGCGAGGTCGGCCGGTACTGCGTGAGCACGCCGACGTCGTAGATGCCGGAGTTGACGCAGTTGGAGAGGGTGAAGTCGATGATCCGGTACTTGCCACCGAACGGCACCGCCGGCTTGGCGCGGCGCTCCGACAGCAGGCACAGGCGCGAGCCCACCCCGCCGGCGAGGATGAACGCGTAGCGGTTGGCGATCACGCCAGCTCCTGGGTGGCCACGTGGTCGGCGATGCGGGCGCCGGGCGCCAGCGCCTCGCCGCCGAAGTCCGAGGGCCGCGCCCCCACGCCCACCACCACCTGGCGGCCGACCGTGGCCCGCGCCGGGATCTCGGCGTCCTTGCCGATCAGCGTCAGGCCGTCGAGCCACGCCAGCGAGGGGTCCGGCGAGGGATCCCCCGCCCCGACCGTCGCGCCCTCGCCCACCCGCACGAGCTTGTCCACGATCGCGGCGCGGACCTTCGCCCCCGGCTCCACGATCACGTCCTGCATCACCACCGAGTCCGTGACCTCGGCGCCCGCCCGCACCGTGACGCCCGGGAACAGGACCGAGTTCCGGACCCGGCCGGCGATGCGACACCCGTTGGCCACCAGGCTGCCCGCCACGTCGGCGCCCGGCAGCAGCAGGACCGGCGGCCGCTCCTCGTCGCGCGTCAGGATCGGCCAGCGCGCATCGTGGAGCAGCAGGCGGGGGTCCGGGCGCAGCAGGTCGAGGTTGGCGCGGTAGTAGGTGGAGATCTGCCCCACGTCCTCGAAGTAACCGTCGAACTCGCACGCCTGGACGCGCGCCCCCGACCGGACCAGCACCCGCAGCACGTCGAGCGCCAGGTCCACCGGCCGGCCGCGCAGCGCCTCGCGCAGCACCTCGGACTCGAACACGCACACGCCCATCGACGCCAGGTGGGCGTCGGTGCGCTGCGGCTTCTCCTCGAACCCCAGCACGCGGCCGTCCGCGTCGGTGGTGACCATCCCGAACCGGTGGACCTGATCCGGGGCCACCGCCAGCACCGCGAGCGTGACCGCCGCCGAGACGCGCTGGTGGGCCGCCATCAGCGCGCGGTAGTCCATCTTGTAGACGTGGTCGCCCGAGAGCACCAGCACCCGCGCCGCGCGGGACTCCTCGATGACATCCCAGTTCTGCGCCAGCGCGTCGGCCGTGCCCCGGTACCAGCCGGCCTGGTCGCGGGTCATGAAGGGCTGGAGGATGACGATCCCGCTCTCGCGGCCGTCGAGGTCCCACGCGCGTCCGGAGCCGACGTGGTCGTGGAGCGAGGCCGGCGCGTGCTGGGTGATGACCCCGACGCGGCGCACGCCCGAGTGGCAGCAGTTGCTGAGGGCGAAGTCGATGATCCGGTACTTGCCCCCGAACGGGACCGCGCTCACGGCGCGCTCGGTGGCCAGCACGCTGAGCCGCTCGCCGCCGCCACCGGCCAATACCAGCGCGATCGCGTCTCGCACGTCCGTTCTCCGGGGAAGCCGAGGTCGCTGTGAATCGGGAAGGCGCAGCCAACCTAGGCACCGGCCGTAGGCAAGTCAAGCGATGCGCCCCCCGGCGGGCGCGGGGCTACCAGGAAAACGAGGCGGAGACCAGATGCGTGGTGTCGAGGTCCTGGTCGTCCGGGAAGTCCGGGTCGCTGTGCGCGAAGTACCGGTGCAGCGAGGCGGCGTAGTCGGCGCCCAGGTGCTTGTAGCGCACGCCGGCCCCGAAGGTGAGGTCCTTGCCGTTGGCGCCCGAGCGCAGGGCGAAGGTGCTCTTGTACCAGTACTCGAGCCCGGTCCGGAGATTCGCGGTCACCTGGCCGAGCTTCACCTGGCTGTCGAGCTTGCGGCCCTCGAACCCCCAGCCCAGATCGATCGCCCAGGTGAGCGCATGCCGCTCGGCGGGATAGAAGTTGAACGCCACGCCGGTGTCGACGGTCGGCACCACCAGCTCGCGCGTGCCGTTGCTCCACGACTGCCAGGTGGTGGTGAGGTCGTGCACGGTGATGCCGAAGGTGGCGGCGTCCATCGGCATGTAGAGCAGTCCGGCGTCGAGCCCGGCGCCGAACGAGGTCACGTGCTCGCCGATCAGCGTGTCGGGGATGCTCTGGCGCACGAACTTGACGCTGCCGCCGAAGGCCCAGTGCGGCCCCTCGTGGCGCGCGTACGAGAGCAGCAGCGCCATGTCGGCGCTGCTCGCGCGGAAGAGGTTGATGTCGAGGATGCGCTCGCCCGGCTCCCACGTCCCGTCGGCCTCGCCGGCGTCGTAGGTGTTGGGCAGGCCGTCGGCGCCGTCGTCCAGGAACTGCCCGAGCTTGAGGTCGCCGGGGCGCGGGGTCACCGGGATGTCGTCCACCGCCACCCGCAGCACGCTCACGCCGATCGCGGACTGATGGCTGGTGGCGCCGCCGAGCGGCAGCACCAGGCCGAGGAAGTCGTGGTTCACCAGCTTGCCGAACTGCTCGGCGTGCTGCGGGATGACCTCGCGATAGGGCAGGTAGATCATGCCCGCGGGGTTCCACCAGGGGGCGGTGGCGTCGTCGGCGACGGCGGTGAACGCCCCGCCCATCCCGACGGCCCGGGCTCCCACCGGGATCTTGAGGAACTCGCCCGCGTACTTGGTGGCGTGGGCGGTCGGGACGGCGAGGAGACATCCGAGCGTGACGAGGAACGAACAGCGGAGGGCGGCCCGCGGGCGGGTTGGGCTCGGCATGCAGGGCCTCAGGGTAGACACGAACGCAGGATCGACGCGAGCCTACGGGGCTCTCCGTTCAGCTGTCAACCGTCCGCGGCGGTGACGGTTGCCACTCGGGCATCCGCGCGTTGCCGATCGGACGGGCGATGCGCCACTCCCCGCGCATCCGCACCATCTCGTCCGCCGAGCGGAAGCGGTAGACCTCGCCGGCGCCGCGCGGGCGGTAGCGGACCTCGTAGCTCACCAGCATCCGTCCCGAGCTGACCGGCAGCGACCGGAAGGCGGCGAGCGTCAGCTCGTCGGTCGGCGGCAGGAACCAGAGCATGCCCGGGCGCGGCAGGTCGTGGCGACCTTCCACCATGCATTCCCAGGCGCCGTTGACGTCGCCCTCCCGCATCGCCTTCCAGTAGGTGCGCAGCGTGGCGCTGGGCGACCGGAAGCGGGGATCGACGCGCGAGCGTTCACCCTGCCCCAGGAGGCTCACCACCGCGAGGGCCAGCAGGCACATCCCCCGCCAGCCCGGTGAGGCGCCGGTGCCCGGGCGCTCGAGGTGTCCTACCCCGGGCGGGGGCGCGGTCGTTCCCGAATCGTGCGCGGCCGGCGTGGAGGGTGGCAGGTGGTGGAGCTGCACGGAGCCCCCGGGACCCGGAGAGGATCGGTCGTGGGTGTCGCGTCCGTGCGGAGCACAGGTGACGCAACGCGTGAGGGGCGGGGCCGTCCCGGCTCCGCCAGCGCCTCACCCGATGCTATCAGCGCACGAACCGTTCCCACGGCACCATCGGAGCCGCTCGCGACGCCGGGCTTCCAGCGACCCATCAGGCTCGTGCCGTAATCGCCTTGAGCTCAAGGTCTTGGTCGCCGTCCCCGGGGTGTGCCCCCACCGGTCGGCCCGGGCCGGCGTCCCATGCTTCCCGGGCGCCCGGGACCCGGACGGCGTGCGCGCGGGCCATCCGACCCACCCCGGTCGGGGCGTTGCCCCAGCCCGGCCGGGCGCGGACGCGCGCCCGGACCGCTGGCCCAGGCCCGTCTCGGCCCCGGCCGCGGGCCCGTCCGGCGTCGCGGACGCTTGGCGGTCGGGCCACGGGCGGGAGCTCTCGGACGTCCACCCGCCGCGGATGCCGGTCCACGCCGGGCGGTCGGGCCACGGGCGGGACCTCTCGGACGTCCATCCGCCGCGGACGCCGGTCCACGCCGGGCGGTCGGGCCACGGTCGGGACCTCTCGAACGTCCACCCGCCGCGGACGCCATCCCCCGCCGGGCGGTCGGGCCACGGGCGCTCCGCTCGTTCGAGCGCGGGAAGGCGGGCGGGCTCGCGAGCGGGCGGGCCGCCGGACCCGGCGTCGGGCGCGCGGCCGGACGCGGGACCGCCCGCGCGGCCGGAGGCGGGATCGCCCGCACGGCCGGGCGCGGGACCGGGCGCGCGCTCGCGGCGCGCAGCCGCCGCACCTCGTCGGCGGTCAGGTCCCGCCAGCCGCCGCGCGGCAGCGACCCGATCCGCAGCGGCCCGTACGCCGAGCGATGGAGCGCCTTGACCGTGAGCCCCACCGCCTCGCACATGCGCCGCACCTGCCGGTAGCGCCCCTCGTGCAGGGTGATCTCGATCTCGGCCCGATCGAGCCGCGCGTTGCGGATCCGCACCTGGCAGGGGCCGCTCACCACCCGGGGCTCGAACTCCACGCCGGTGCGCAGGCGGTGCAGCTGGTCGGGATCCGGTGGCCGGTTGAGCCGCGCGCGGTAGGTCTTGGGCACGCCGTAGCGCGGGTGCATCAGGTGGTGCGCCAGCTCGCCGTCGTTGGTGGCGACGAGCAGGCCGCTGGTGTCGGCATCCAGCCGTCCGACCGGGAACAGGCGCGGGCCGGGCGGCAGCAGGGCCTTGAGCGTCGGCCGGCCCTCGGGGTCGTCGAGCGTGGTGATGACGCCGACCGGCTTGAACACCATCACCCAGCGCGGCGCGCTCTTGCCCGGGATCGGGCGGCCGTGGACCTCGACCCGGTCGCGCTCGGGCTCGACGCGCGTCCCGGGCTCGCGGATCACCGTGCCGTTGACGCGCACCGAGCCCGCCTCGATGAGCGCGTCGCACTTGCGGCGCGCGCCGATGCCGCGCGAGGCGAGCAGCTTGTTGAGCCGGACGCCGCGCGGGGCCGGGGTCAGGTCCGCGATCCCGGCGCCGCGCTCGCGGGCGGCACGGGCGGCGGCGCGCCGGCCCGGGCGCCGCTTCGCGGGCGGCAGCGGATGCTCAGTCAGCGGCGGGATCCCGCGGCGCACCGAGCTCCTCGACGACCGCGTCGTCCAGATCGCCCGGCGCCATCGGCTCGACCTCGTGCGGCTGGTCGCTCGAGAACGGCAGGTCCGAGCCCACCTGGGCCACCACCTCGAACTCGGCCGCGGTCGCCGGATCGAGCGCGGCGGGGGCTTCGAGCTCCATCATGTCGAGCTGCTCGGGCTCGCGCGCGGCCACCAGCGCCCGCAGCTCCTCGGGGCGTGGCAGTTCGCTCAGGTCGCGCAGGCCGAAGTAGTCGAGGAACTCCTGCGTGGTCCCGTAGAGCAGCGGCCGGCCCACCACCTTCGAGCGCCCGCGGATGGTCACCAGCGTACGCTCCAGCAGCGTGGTCAGCACCGCGCTCGAGTCCACCCCGCGGATGGCCTCGACCTCGGACTTCGTCACCGGCTGCTTGTAGGCGATGATCGCCATGGTCTCGAGTGCCGCGCGCGAGAGCCGCATCTTCTTCTTGCCGCGCAGCAGCCGGCCCACCCACTCGGCGTGCTCGGGGGCGGTCACCAGCAGATAGCCGCCGGCGATCTCGCGCAGCTGGACCCCGGCGCCGCGCGCAGCACCGGCGGCTTCCAGCTCCCGCAGCGCCTCGGCCACCTGGTCGGGCGCGACGTCGAGCGATTCGGCCAGCAGCGTCAGCGGCAGCGGCTGGTCGGACGAGAACAGCAGCGCCTCAAGCGCCGCCTGGAGATTCGACGGGGGCATCCGCCTCACTTCCTTCCCGGGTATGGGCGACGATCTCGATGTCGCCGAACGGTTCGGCCTGGCTCACCGCGATCCGGCCGAGCTTGACCAGTTCGAGCAGCGCGATGAAGGTGACGATCACCTCCGCGCGCGCGCGGCAACCCATCATCAGCGTCTGGAACGACACCGAGCCCTGCTCGGCGACGGTGCGGGCGATCAGCGACATCTTGTCCTCGAGGTCGTAGATCTCGCCCTGGACCTCGTAGACCGTCTCCTCCGGCACCCGCAGCATCACCCGGTTGAGGGCGTCGAGCAGGTCGAACAGCGTCGCCGGCGCCAGCGGCAGCGGGCCGGCCTCGTCCTCGGTGGGCAGCATGCCGCGCTCGAACAGCAGCCGGCGATCGGCCTCGCGCGTCTTGAGCGTGCCGGCCGCCTCCTTGAACTGGCGATACTCCACCAGCCGCTGCACCAGCTCCTCGCGCGGGTCGCCCTCCTCCTCCTCGCCCACCGCCGGCAGCGGCAGCAGCATCTTGGCCTTGATGCGCATGAGGGTGGCGGCCATGACCAGGAACTCGCCGGCCACGTCCAGGTCGAGCGACTGCATCAGCTCGATGTAGCTCAGGTACTGCTGGGTGATGTGCGCGATCGGGATGTCGTAGATGTCGATCTCGTCGCGCTTGATCAAGTGGAGCAGCAGGTCGAGCGGGCCCTCGAAGCGCGGCAGCTTGACCATGACCGAGGCGGTCGCCCCGCGGCTCGGCAGGGCCGGTCCGGCCGGCGTGGCGCCCAGGCCGTTGCTCGGCTCCTCGGCCCCCGCGGGCGGACCCGGGGGCGGGACCGGCGGCCGGCTCACGGCGTCACCTCGGCGGTCGAGCGCAGGCCCATCGCCGCGCGCACGTCGTCCATGGTGCGCTCGGCCACCGCGCGCGCGCGGCGGTTGCCGTCGGCGACGACGTCGCGGACCGCGTCCGGGTCGGCGGCCCAGCGCTGGCGGCGCTCGCGGATCGGGGCCAGCGCCTCGCTCAGCACGCGCGCCAGGTGCTGCTTGTCGGGGACGCAGCCCAGCTCCCCGGCGCGGCACTGGCGCGCGATCTCGGCGGCCCCCTCGGGGTTGAACTTGCGGTGGTACTCCCAGACCACGCAGCCGCCGTGGCCGTCGCGCTCGTCCGGCTCGGGGCGGCCCGGGTCGTTGGCGCGCGCCTTCTTGGGATCGGTGTAGGCGGCGCGCACGTAGGCGGTGATCTCCTCCGGGCTGGCCGCGAGCATCAGCGCGTTGCCCGCCGACTTGCTCATCCGGTTCCCGTCGTTGCCGCGCAGCCGCGGGAACTGCGTGAGCTGGGCCTCCGGCTCGGGGAAGACCGGCTCGCGGTCGCGGCAGTAAAGGAAGTTGAAGCGCCGGGCGATCTCGCGCGTCAGCTCGACGTGCGGCACCTGGTCCTCGCCCACCGGCACGTGGGTCGCCTTGTAGAGCAGGATGTCGGCCGCCTGGAGCACCGAATAGCCCAGGTGCCCGTAGGAGATGGTCTGCTCGTCCAGATGCAGGTCACGGATCTGCTCCTTGAGCGTCGGGACGCGCTCGAGCCGCGCCTTGGTCACCAGCATCGAGAACAGCAGGTGCAGCTCGGCGTGCTCCTTCACCGCCGACTGGACGAAGATGACGCTGCGCTTGGGATCGAGGCCGGCCGCCAGCCAGTCCACCACCATCTCGTAGGTGTCCGACTGGAGCCGCGAGGTGTCCTCGTGGCCGGTGGTGAGCATGTGCCAGTCGGCGACCATGTGGAAGTTGGCCCAGCCCTCGTCCTGGAGCCGCACCCAGTTCTCGAGCGCCCCGACGTGATTGCCGAGATGGAGCCGCCCGGTCGGGCGCATGCCGGAGAGGATGCGCCCCGGCTTCACAGGGCGATCCCCGCGCTCGGCACGCCGAACAGGCCGAGACAGGCGCGCACCGCGAGGCGCAGCGGCGTGTAGAGCACGGTGTTGGCCACCACCTTGACGCTCAGCATCCCGACGATCACCAGCATGCCGACCAGCCGGAACTGCTGCAGCACGATGATGTGGCGCATCGGCAGGAAGCGCATCAGCACCCACGAGCCGTCGAGCGGCGGCACCGGGAGCAGGTTGAACATCGCCAGGGCGCAGTTCCAGACCACGCCCGCCAGGCCCATCAGGCGCAGCGGGGCGAAGAACCCCTGTTCCGGTGATAGGCGAGCGATGGCGGCGAACAGCAAGGCCAGCAGCACGTTGGAGGCCGGCCCCGCCAGGGCGACCTTGACCTGGTCGTTGGCCGGATGCCGGAGTCGCGACCCATCGATCGGCACCGGCTTGGCCCAGCCGAACAGGAACGGCGCCCGCGAGAAGAGCAGCACGCCGGGGAGGAGGATCGACCCCACCGGGTCCACGTGCTTGAGCGGGTTGAGCGTGAGCCGGCCCCGCTCGCGGGCGGTCGGGTCCCCGTTCCACAGCGCCATCACCCCGTGCGCACACTCGTGCACGACGATGCTCAGGATGAACACCGGGAAGGTGACGAAGAGGGTCGGGTCGAGGCTCATCCGAGGCGCTCCAGGACAGGGCGAAATCGCGTCGCGCCGCATAGTATGCGGCGCCCCCGACAGGGTCAAGCATGACGCGAAGGCCGCGGGCCAAGGCGCTGGCCCAAGCGGGCTCGCGCGCCCTCGCCGCGGGCCGGCTAGGCCCTGCCGGCCGCGGCCGCCCCCACCCGCCGCTCGGATCGCCGCGCCTTAAGACGCGCGGTTCTGCTACCGTGCCGCGCGTGCCGTCCCGCCCGCCGCAACCGAGCCTGCTCGGCCGTCCGCTCCCCGACCTCGCGCTGCCCGACGCGCGCGGCGGATCGTTCGCGTTGCGCCAGTTCGTCGGGCGCGGCCCGCTGGTGCTCTTCTTCTACATCCTGAACGGCAGCCCCGGTTGAATCCGCGAACTCCGCGAGTTCCGCGGAGCCCATGGCGCGTTCCAGGCGGCGGGCGTGGGGCTGGCCGGGATCAACGCCGACACCCTGGCCGGCAACCTCACCTGGTCCGACCGCCTGCGACTCCCCTACCCCCTGCTCTCGGATCCCGAGCGCGTGGCGGCCGACGCCTTCGGCGGGCTGATGCGCCTGGGCATCGGCGGCTGGACCATCGAGCTGTTCCGCCGGCGCACCATCCTCGCCGGCCGTGACGGCATGATCGCCGCGATCTGGGACAAGGTCCACGTGGGCGGCCACGCCGCCCAGGTGCTGGCCGCGGCGCGCGCACTCGAGGGAGCGTAGCCACCGCGCGCCGGGCGCGCGGCGGCCGGCCCGCGCGTTACGCGGGCTTGGCCTTGAGCACCACCAGCGTCAGGTCGTCCCCGTGGCCGCGGTCGCCGCTCCACGCCTCGACGCTGCGGATCAACCCCTTCATGATCTCGGCCGCGCTCTGCCCGGTCATCCCCGCGACCGTCCGCTCGATGCGCTGCTGGCCGTAGTGCTCGCCGCTCGGCGACTGGGCCTCCGAGATGCCGTCGGTGTAGAAGACCACGATGTCGCCGGGGTGGAGCGTGATCGGCCGCTCCTCGTAGAGCGCCTCTTCCAGGACGCCGAGCGCCACGCCGCCCTCTTCCAGGTAGGCGATCGGGCCGTCCTTCCGGAACAGGATGGGCGGGTTGTGGCCGGCGTTCGAGAAGATGAGGGCGCGGTTCTTGTAGTCCAGCACGCCGTAGAACGCCGTCACGAAGTTGCCGCGGTCGGTGCTCTCGTAGAGCAGGCCGTTCACCTTGCGCATCACCGCCCGGATGGCGAACTCGTTCCGGATCTCGGCGAGCAGGCTCATGCGGAACCCGGCCATGATGAGGGCCGCCGGGATGCCCTTGCCCGACACGTCGGCGATGGCGATGCCCAGGCGCGTGTCGGAGACGTGGATGAAGTCGTAGTAGTCGCCGCCCACCTCATCGTGCGGGATGGTCGTGCCCGCCAGGTCGAAGCCCGGGATGATCGGGTCCGACTTGGGCAGGAACGAGGCCTGGATCTCGCGGGCGATCGCCAGCTCCTTCTCCAGCCGGCGCCGGTCGAGCAGCTCGCGCATCAGGCGCGCGCGCTCGACCGCCAGCGCCGCCTGGGCGCCGAGTGCCGTCACCAGCTCGAGGTGACCCTCGTGGTAGGTGTCCGCGCCGTCGCTCTCCAGGTTGAACACGCCGATGGTGCGGCCGCCCACGCGCAGGGGTGCCGCCAGCTCGCTCCGGGTCTCCGAGCGGGCGGCCACGTAGCGCGGGTCGCGCGTCACGTCGGGCACGATGGCCGGATCGCCGGTCTTGGCCACCCAGCCGACGATGCCCTGGCCCACCATGAGCCCGAACGCCTCCTCGGAGCCGGTCGGATAGCCCACCTCGCTCACCAGCTCGAGCGCCCGGGTCTCGCGGTTCACCAGGTAGATCGCGGCCGCGTCGTAGTGCACCACCTGGCGCAGCGAGCTCAGGATGGCGTCGATGACCTCCTCGAGATCGAAGCTCGCCGACAGCGAGGAGGCGGCCTCGAGCAGCACGTCCTTCTCCAGGGCGCGCTGCTCGGTCTCGAGGTAGAGCAGCGCGTTGTCGAGGGCGAACGCCACGTGCTCGCCCGCCACCTCCAGGTGGTCCACATCGGTGGCGGTGAAGCCGCCCCCGCCGCGCTTGTCCAGGCACTCGACCGCCGCGAACACCTCGCCGCGGCGGTAGAGCGGCATCACCAGCGCCGAGCGGAACTCGCGCACCGGGCCCTTGAGCGGCGGGCGCGCGTCGCCGGGGCCCAGGCGCAGCACCTCGCCACGCGAGAACACCCAGCCCGCCAGGCCCTCGTCGCGGCCCATCCACACCATCACCGGCGGCGCGTCCCCGGGCGGAAACTCGCGGGCCACGAGCCGGGTGCCGGCGCGGCGCGACACCCAGATGCGCGCGATCTCGCAGTCCACCAGCTTGCGGCAGTGGCGCCCGGCGGTCCGCAGCAGGTCGGAGACGTTGGTGCTGGCGTCGAAGCCCTCGCTCAGGTGGAGCACCAGCGACGACAGCGACCGGGCGGAGGCGTCGGTCGCGGGGGACGGCGGGCTGGCAGGGCGCTCGGTGGCGGGCGGGCCGCCGGGTGCTGCGGATTCGGTCATGGTCACGCACCCTAGCATCCGCCCCAGGCACCGACAAACCGGCCGACGCGCGCGGCGCGGTCGGCGCGACCACGAAGACGAAGGCGCCGTCCGTCGCCCTTCTTCCACCGCCACGACATTGCATCATGCAACGCCTCATCTCGCCGCCACCGCTCAATCCCCGCCCGCATGGCGCCGATACCCCGCGGGTACGCCGCATCCCCACGCCGACCCTCGCCCCCGGAGATCTTCATGGCCCGCGAACACAAGCGCCTCGGCGACATGCTCATCGAGGCGAAGCTCCTCACCGCCTCGGACCTCGCCAAGGCGATCGACGAGCAGCGCAAGAGCGGCGAGCTGCTGGGCTCCACACTGGTGCGGCTCGGGATGATCAGCGAGGCCATGCTGGTGCGGCAGCTCCAGCAGCAGCTCAACCTCCCGTTCGTGGACCTCGCCGACGTGACCGTCGACGAGCAGGCGCTGGCGCTGGTCCGCGAGGACCTGGCGCGCAAGTACCTGGCGCTGCCGATCGAGGTCGAGAGGCGCTCCAGCCTGACGGTCGCCATGGCCGACCCGCTCAACATCGCCGCCATCGAGGACCTGCGCTTCCAGAGCGGCATGTACATCAAGCCGGTGCTGGCGATGCCCTCGGCCATCCAGGAGGCGATCGAGCGCTACTACCACATCGACTCCTCGGTGAACGAGGTCATCAACAGCATCATCAGCTCCGAGGACGAGCTGGTGGTGAGCACGGTCACCGAGGACGAGAAGGCGCAGGCGATCGACGACCTCATCAAGGAGTCCGAGGGCCGCCCGATCGTGCGGCTCACCAACTGGCTCCTGCACCGCGCCATCGAGGAGCGGGCGAGCGACATCCACATCGAGCCCCAGTACAAGGACCTCATCGTCCGCCTGCGCGTCGACGGCCTGCTCCACGAGATGCAGCGTCTGCCCAAGTGGACCCAGAGCGCGGTGGTCTCGCGGCTCAAGGTGCTCTCGAACCTCGACATCGCCGAGAAGCGCCTGCCCCAGGACGGGCGGCTGATGGTCGAGATCGCCGGACGGCGGGTGGACATGCGCGTCTCGACGCTGCCGACCACGCACGGCGAGAAGATGGTGATGCGCATCGTCGATCAGGGCCACTCGATGCGCGTCCTCGACGACGTCGGGCTGGGGGTCGAGGACCGCGGGCGCATCGAGGCCTACCTGGCGCGCCCGCACGGGATCATCATCGTCACCGGGCCCACCGGCTCGGGCAAGTCCACGCTGCTCTACGCCGCGCTGCGCCAGCTCCAGACCGTGACCAAGAACATCGTCACCGTCGAGGACCCGGTCGAATACCAGATCCCGGGCATCAACCAGGTCCAGGTGGACGAGAAGGCGAAGAAGACCTTCCCCGGCGCGCTGCGCGCCATCCTGCGCCAGGACCCGGACGTCATCATGATCGGCGAGATCCGCGACAAGGAGACCGCCCAGATCGCCTTCCGCGCCTCGGTCACCGGCCACCTGGTGCTCTCGACCGTCCACACCAACGACGCCCCGGGCGCGGTGACGCGGCTCGTCGACCTGGGGCTCGAGCCCTACATGGTCGCCTCGTCGCTGATCGGCGTGGTGAGCATGCGGCTGGTCCGGACGGTGTGCCCCAAGTGCCGCGAGACCTACGAGGTCAGCGCCGCCAGCCTCAACCGGCTCGGCGCCCAGGGTGCGGCCGAAGGCTCGCTGCAGTTGACCCGGGGCAAGGGCTGCCCCGCGTGCCGCAACACCGGCTACCTCGGGCGCACCGGCATCTACGAGACGCTCGAGGTCACCGACACGCTGCGCGCGCTCATCACCCAGAACGTCTCGGACGCGCAGATCCGGACCGCCGCCATCGAGCAGGGCATGCACGGCCTGGGCGAGGATGGACTCCGCAAGGTCCTGGACGGCCACACCACGCTGGAGGAGGTCTCGCGCGTGGTCTACCTGGCCGATCAGGGCGCCAAGGTGTGTCCCGCGTGCGCGTTCGTGCTGGCGCGTGAGTACGACTACTGTCCCTCGTGCGGCGACTTCGTCGGCGAGCACTGCGAGTCGTGCCGGCGGCGGCTGGATCCCGCCTGGGCCTGGTGCCCGTTCTGCGGCGCGGGGACGCACCCGGCCGGCGACGCCACGCGCGGACGGGCGCCGGCGTCGGGAACCGACGCCGCCCTCGACACCGCCCTGGGCGCCGCCCTCGACGCCGCCCGGCCGCCGCGGCGCCGGAGGCCGGCGCCGGAGCGTCTCAAGCGGGCGTCGTGAGAGCCCGGTCGCGCATCCGGGAGGTCAACACCGGCCTGCTGGTGCTGCTCGGCATCGTCGGCGTGACCGGCGTGCTCAACTTCCTGGTTCCCGACCCGCGCGCCTTCCTCAACCTCTATTACCTGCCGGTGGTGCTCGGCGCCTACCTGCTGGGCCGCCGCCGGGGCGTGCTCTGGGCGCTGCTCGCCTGCCTCATCGTCATCGGCCTCGCGTCGGCGGACGAGTCGCGGTTCATCGCCGCGGCCGGCGTCACGTGGACGCGCTGGCTGGACCTCGGCACCTGGGGCGGCATCCTGTTGCTCACCGCCTACATGGTGGGCTCGCTCTACGAATCGAACGAGGCCCAGCTCCGCGAGCTCCAGGACGCCTATCACGGCGTCGTCGAGATCATGTCCAAGCTGATCGACTCGGTGGACCGCTACACCGAGAACCACTCCGGGCGCGTGGCCGAGCACGCCATGCGCATCGCCCGCGACCTGGGGCTCTCCGAGGCCGAGGTCGAGGACATCCGCGTCGGTGCCATCCTCCACGACATCGGCAAGGTCGACGTCAGCATCGACGTGCTGCGCAAGGCGGCCGGGCTCTCGGCCGAGGAGTACGCCGAGATGCAGACGCACGTGGACAAGGGCGCCCTGCTGGTGCGCTCGGTGGGCGGCATCCTGCGGCACGTCGTGCCGATGATCGCCTTCCACCACGAGCGCTGGGACGGCACCGGCTACAAGGGGCTCGCCGGCGAGGCCATCCCGCTCGGCGCCCGCGTCATCGCCATCGCCGACACCTACGACGCCATCGTCAACGACCGCTCCTATCGCCGCGGCCGCACCCACGCCCAGGCGCTGGTGATCATCCGCGGAGGGCAAGGCGTCGCGGTCGCGCGACGAGCGGAATCGTGGCCTTCAGGCCACGTTGGAGCGAGGAGCCGACCGCGCAACGCGGCCATTCGGGCGTTCTCGGACACAGCCTAGCCGTCCTTGTGGCGGGCCGCGCGCGGGTCTTAGACTCGGCGCCGAGTCCTAGCCCGTCCCCAGGGGAACGCATTGCCGGCCCTCTACCTCGTCATCGTCTCGGCGCTGGTGGCGCTGATCGCCTACCGCACTTACGGCGCCTTCCTGGCCGCCAAGGTCGCGACCTTGGACGACCTGCGCCGCACTCCCGCCCACACCCGGCGCGACGGCCGCGACTACGTGCCCACGCACCGCTGGGTGCTGTTCGGCCACCATTTCGCCGCCATCGCCGGCGCGGGCCCGCTCATCGGCCCGGTGCTGGCCGCCCAGTTCGGCTACCTGCCGGGGTTCCTGTGGCTGCTGGTCGGCTCGGTCCTGGCCGGCGGCGTCCACGACCTGGTGATCCTCACCGCCTCGGTGCGCGGCGGCGGCCGCTCGCTCGCCAACATCGCCCGCGAGCAGGTGGGCCCGCTCACCGGCTCGGCCACCGCCATCGCCATCGTGTTCGTCATGACCGTGGCGCTCGCGGTGATGGCGCTGGTGGTGGTGAACTCGCTCAAGCAGAGCGCCTGGGGCGTGTTCAGCATCGCCTGCACCATCCCGATCGCGCTGGCGATGGGGCTGTGGACCTATCGCATCCGGCCGGGCGCGGTGCGCTCGGCCACCGCGATCGGCGTGGTCCTGCTGCTGGCCGCGGTCGGCGCCGGCGCCTGGGTGCAGCAGTCGCCGCTCAACGCCTGGTTCCGCCATACGCGGCCGACCATCGGCTACGCCATCATGGCCTACGGCTTCGTCGCCTCGGTGCTGCCGGTGTGGCTGCTGCTCTGCCCGCGCGACTACCTGTCCTCGTTCATGAAGATCGGCGCGGTGCTGCTGCTGGCGGTCGGCGTGATCCTGGTCAACCCGCGCCTGCAGATGCCGGCGTTCAGCCCCTACCTCAGCGGCGGGCCGGTGTTCCCGGGCGCCGTCTTCCCGTTCGTGTTCATCACCATCGCCTGCGGGGCCATCTCCGGGTTCCACTCGCTGATCGCCTCCGGCACGACGCCCAAGATGATCGAGCGCGAGCGCGACATCCTGCCCATCGCCTACGGGGCGATGGTGCTCGAGGGCTTCGTGGGCGTGATCGCGCTGATCGCCGCCTGCGCGCTCCACCCCAACGACTACTTCGCCATCAATTGCCGGCCCGAGGTGTTCGCCAAGCTCGGGCTGGCGGTGCAGCACCTGCACGACCTCGAGGCCCAGGTGGGCGAGACGCTGAGCGGCCGGACCGGCGGGGCGGTCTCGCTCGCGGTCGGCATGGCGCAGGTGTTCTCGGGCCTGCCCAAGATGCGCGGGCTGATGTCGTTCTGGTACCACTTCGCCATCATGTTCGAGGCGATGTTCGTGCTCACGCTGATCGACACCGGCACGCGCGTCACGCGCTACATGCTCCAGGAGGTCGGCAGCATGGTGGCGCCCGCGCTCGGCTCGTGGCGGGGCCTCACGCCCTCGCTCCTGTTCAGCGCGCTGGCGGTCGGCGCCTGGGGCTACTTCCTTGAGACCGGCACGGTGAGCGCCCTGTGGCCCATGCTGGGCGTCGCGAACCAGCTGCTCGCGGCCTTTGCACTCGCGATCGGCACCTCCTGGCTGATCAATACCGGCAAGTCCCGCTACCTCGCCTGCACCCTGGTCCCGCTCGCGTTCATGTGCGTCAACACGCTCACCGCCGGCTGGCTCAACCTGAGCGTCAACTACCTGGCGCCGCAGCTCAGGGCCGGGGCCCCCGACCTGTCGGCGGCGTTCCTCGCCGCCCCCTGGCCCGCGCGCATCCAGTGCCTGGTGACGCTGGTCATCATGGCGCTGCTGCTGGTGGTGCTCGCCGACAGCGTACCGCGCTGGGTCGCGGTGCTGCGCGGCCGGCGCGCCTCGGTGATGGCGCGGGACCCGGCGCTGCCCGAGACCGCGGCGCCGTGAGCGCCGGTCGCCCGACCCGGAGCGCTCGGGTCGCGGGTGACGACTCCCGATGAGACCCCGGGTCGCGATCGCCACGCTCATCCTCCTGGCCACGAGCTCGATCGCCGTGCGCTCGCAGCTCTGGACCGTGGCGCGCCCCGGCGAGCGCCCGCGCCCGCTCGCGCTCATCGCCGCCGCGGCGCGCCGGCCGGTCACGCTCGGCATGACGCTGCCCGCGGTCCCGATCGGCTCGCGGCGGCTGGAGGCGGGCGGCGGCGTGCTGCTGCTCCACTACTGGGCGCCGTGGGAACAGGGGAGCCGCGCCGAGGCGGCGGGTCTCGACTCGTTGCGGCGGCTGCCGGCGCTGCAGGGGCTCACCACCCTGGTGGTGTGCTTCGACCCCTTCCCCTCCGTCACCCGCTTCGTCGCGCGCCAGCGCCTGCGGCTCAGCGTCCTGCTCGACGGCCGCGGCGACCTGCGGGCGGTGCTGCCGTGTCCGAGCCTCCCCTACACCTACGTCGTCGACCGCGCCGGCCGCCTGGCGGTCGCCCAGCCGGGCGACGTGGACTGGTGGGCGCCCGGCACGCTCGCCACGCTCGCCGCCCTGCTCGCCGAGCCCGCCCCGGCGCGCCCCGAGGGGCGGCCGCGGCCGCTCTAGCGCTCAAGCAAGCGCGATTTCATAGCAGCAGTTGCGATCGTTGGCTTGATTCGTCGAGGCACGGATCTCCCTTCGACTCCTCAGCCGTTGATCGCTGCTTCGATTGAGACTGCCCCGCCCGCTCGCTCCTTCGTGGTGAACTGGTGATGGCCGTTGGTTTCCGCCCCACACCTCCCCGACGCGCCCGGCCAGCAGCGCAGCGGCAGCCGTAGCGCCTCGACGCCACGCCGGACTGCCTGGTGAGGATGGTAGAATCGTGCCAGTGATCGGATGCCGGTCCGCCCTTAAACCTCAAGTGTGGTTCAGCGTGGGAGGTATGATGCGTCTCAGGCGCGGGGTGCGCCGCCAATGCCCCCCGCAGGAGTTCCATCTTGGTCGTAGTCGGCGCCATTCACCGTCGGGCCGCCCGGTGCTACGGTCGTGCGCCCTGGCTACCTGCGCGCTCCTTGAACTCGTCGTTCTGTCGGTCGAAGTCCAAGCCCAGAGCATTCGAACTGACTGGTGGGCCACCGATGGCTTGGTGGACGCCGTCGCGGTTTCGGGTAATACGGTCTATATCGGTGGCGCGTTCACTCGAGTGGGCCCGGCCACGGGCGGATGGACGGCGATTAACCCCATCTCCGGTTCGCCAATGGCACCGTTCCCGCTGGTTGCAGGCACCATTTTTGCAGCCGCGCCTGATGGAGGTGGCGGGTGGTACATCGGTGGAGGCTTCAGCGCCGTCCTCGGTCAGCCGCGCAATAACGTTGCTCATCTTGATGTCGGTGGGAACCTCATCGCATGGAACCCGAACCCGAATGGTGAGGTGCGCGCCCTTGCGGTAAGCGGCAGCACGGTCTACGTCGGTGGTTTCTTCAGCACCATCGGTGGTCAACCACGCAACCACATCGCAGCACTCGATAGCACTGGCATCGCGACAGGATGGAGCCCAAACGCGAACAATTTGGTGGACGCCCTCGCCGTAAGCGGCGGCACAGTCTACGCCGGGGGGTACTTCACTACCATCGGGGGTCAGACACGATTCCACCTTGCGGCACTCGATGCCGGCACGGGCAACGCGACAGGATGGAATCCGAACGCGAACGACAACGTCTACACCCTCGCGGTGGGAGAGGGTCGGGTCTACGCTGGTGGCTTGTTCACCACGATCGGCGGTCTGGGGCGCAACTTCATCGCCGCGCTGGATGTCACCACTGGTAACCCCATAGGCTGGAATCCCAGCGCGAACAGTGCTGTCCTGGCCCTGGTGAAGAGCGGTACCACGATCTACGCTGGAGGGACCTTCTCCAGCATCGGCGGTCAGACGCGCAACTTCATCGCCGCGCTGGATGCCACCACTGGCAATGCCACGGCCTGGAATCCCGTCGGGAACAGCACCGTTCGGGCTATGGTGGCATCTGGCGGTGTCGTCTACGCCGGTGGATCCTTCACGAGCATGGGTGGTCAGCCGCGCAACTACCTAGCCGCAATCGACGCCGCCACGGGCATCGTCGGCGGCTGGAATCCGAACCCGGCCGACTGGGTTTACGCCATGGGCGTGAGCGGAGGGCGAATCTATGCCGGCGGCTCGTTCACCATCATCGGCGGTCAAGCACGCAAGAACCTCGCCGCGCTGGATGCCACCACCGGCAATGCCACAGGATGGAATCCGAATGCCGACGACAGGGTCCTGGCCCTTGCGACGAACGGAGGCGCTGTTTACGTTGGCGGCAACTTCGCCACCGTCGGCGGTCAGCCCCGCCACGGTATCGCCGCCTTGGATGCGACCGTCGGCTCGGCTACCAGCTGGAACCCCAACCCACCGGCCAGCAGCCAAATCGGTACCCTAGCACTGGACGGTAGCACGGTCTACGTGGGCGGGGTCTTCACCAGCATTGGTGCCCAGCCTCGCAATGACATCGCGGCACTCGATGCCGCGACAGGGTTGGCCACCAGCTGGAATCCAGGCGCCAACTCCGTCCCCACGGCACTGGTCGTGAGCGGGGGCACGGTCTACGCGGGCGGGTATTTTACCACGATCGGCGGCCAGCCACGCCGCCATATCGCCGCCCTGGACGCCACCACCGGCAGCGCGACGAGCTGGAATCCAGATGCAAATGCAGAGCTCCTAGCACTGGCGGTCAATGGAGGCACCGTGTATGCCGGTGGCAGGTTTACCACGATCGGCGGCCAGACGCGCAACGCCATCGCCGCGATTGATGCCATCACGGGTAACCCGACGAGCTGGAACCCGAATGTCCAGAATGACGCAAGTCCCCTGCTAGGCGCCCTCGCGGTAAACGGAAGCGCTGTCTATGCTGGCGGCATCTTCACCAGCATTGGCGGTCAAGTGCGCTACGGCCTAGCGGCGATCGATGCAGGCACCGCCGCGGCTACCAGTTGGAACCCAAGCCTGCTCTACGGTTCGGGTGTGGGAACCATTGCCCTGAGCAATGGATTGGTTTGTGTGGGCGGCGGCTTCACCAGCATCCTGAACCTGTCGCATTCTTACTTTGGTGGAATCTACCAGAGCGTCTCGGGCGTTGATCAGCCACCCGTGGCCCAGTCGCGAGCCCAGTTGCGTGCGACGCCGGACCCATTCTACGGGACCGTGGCTTTCGACTTCTACCTGCCTGAGACCGGGGCGGTAGCGGTCGCCCTGTACGACCTCGCCGGTCGGATCGTGCGTCACCTTCACAGCGGGACCATGATGGCTGGTGACCGGTACGTGGATTGGGACGGGCGTGACGACGACGGGCGGCCTATGCGGGCGGGTCTCTACGTCGTGCGGGTCCGGGCCAGACGGGCCGACCTCAGCGCCAAGGTCTTCCGGTTGAGATAGGGCAAGGTCACACAAGTCCCTCCTGATGTGGCGGGCGTGGGCGACAGCACCAGCCAGCGATCGCGCACCAAAGCGAACGGGCGGGGCTTCGACCGCCCCGCCCGCTCGTCATCCACTCGACCGCGAGGGCTCCAGACCTCGCCGGGCCGCGCGTCCGCGTCCGACCAGAGCTTCGCGCGCTCCGCCAGCGGCCGCATCATCGGGTCAGTGTCCTTGAGACCGAACGCCGCCTCGAACTCGGCCATGTTGGAGAGCGGCCCGTTGCAGCGGAACATCCCCGGCGAGTGCGGGTCGGTGGCGATGCGCAGGCGGACCGCCTCCGGCCGGGCGTTGTTGCGCCAGATCTGCGCGAACGACAGGAAGAACCGCTGCTCCGGCGTGAAGCCGTCGATCTTGGTGCGCGGCTTCCCCTTCAGCGCCTTCTGCAGCGCGCCGTAGGCGACGCTCAAGCCGCCCAGGTCGGCGGTGTTCTCGCCCAGCGTCAGCTTGCCGTTCACGTGCAGCGTGTCGATCGCCACGTAGCCGTCGTACTGGGTCTCGACCAGCTTCGAGCGCACGTTGTACTTCTCGGCGTCCGCGGGCGTCCACCAGTCCTTGAGGTTGCCGTCGGCGTCCGACTTGCGACCCTGGTCGTCGAACCCGTGCGTCATCTCGTGGCCGATCACCGCGCCGATGCCGCCGTAGTTGACCGCGTCGTCGGCCTGCGCGTCGAAGAACGGCGGCTGCAGGATGCCGGCCGGGAACACGATCTCGTTCATGCGCGGGTTGTAGTAGGCGTTGACGGTCGGCGGGGTCATGCCCCACTCGGTGCGATCCACCGGCTTGCCGAGCTTGGCGAGGTTGCGCTTGTACTCGAACTGCCCCGCGCGCAGGGCGTTCAGGATCGCCGGGCCCCGGTCGATGGTGACCGTGCTGTAGTCCTTCCACTTGTCGGTGTAGCCGACCTTGACCTGGAAGGCGTCGAGCTTGCGCAACGCCTGCGTCTTGGTCTCGGCACTCATCCATTCCAGATTCTGGATGCGGTCGCGCAGCTCGGCGCGCAGGTTGTCCACCATCTTCCGCGCCCGCGCCTTGGCCTCGGGACCGAACGTCTTCTCCACGTAGAGCTGTCCCAGCGCGTCGCCGATGCTGCCGTCGACCAGCTGCAGGGAGCGCTTCCAGCGCGGGCGCTTCTCGGTCGTGCCGTTGAGGATGTGGCCGCCGAAGTCGAAGTCCTCGTCCACGAAGGCCGAGCTGAGCCAGGCGGCGGCGTTGTCCAGGAGGTGCCAGCGGAGATAGACGCGCCAGTCGGCGACCGGCACCGAAGTCATCATCGCGTTCACCTGCTTGATGAACTCGGGCTGGCCCAGGACCAGCGGGCCCCGGTCGGCGATCCCCATGCCGTCGTAGATCCGGCCCCACTGGATCGCCGGGGTGATGGTCCCGAGCGAGTCGAAGGTCATCTTGTGGTAGCTGGCCTCCGGGTCGCGCCGCTGGACGCGGGTGAGCGACGCGTTGGCGAGCTGGGTCTCGATGCCGAGGATGGTCTGCGCCTCGGCGGCCGCGGTGGTGGCGTCATCGCCGGCCAGCGTCAGCATCTTGGTCACGTGGGCGACATACTGGTCGCGCAGCTTCTTCGCGGCGTCGTCCTGCTTGGTGTAGTAGTCGCGGTCCGGCAGGCTCAAGCCGGCCTGGCTGATGTTCACGACCACGTCGGTGCTGTGCTTGGCGTCCTGGCCGGCGAAGAGGGCGAACGGGACGCGGGCGCCCATGCCCTGCGCGCGGGCGATCTCGTCCTGGAGATCCGCGACCGTCTGGATCGCGGCGATGCGCTTGAACTCGTCGTCGAGCGGCTTGGTGCCGTCGGCCTCGGCCTTCGCCGAGTCCATCGCGCTGGCGTAGAAGTCGCCGACCATCTGCCAGGCGCTGCCCTTGGGCGCGTCGGTCTTCTTGGCCGCCTCCTCCAGGATGCCGTGCAGGACCTGCTGGTTACGGTCCAGCACCTCCGAGAAGGCCCCCCACCGGCTCTCGCTGGCCGGGATCGGCGTGTTCTTGAGCCAGCCGCCGTTCGCGTAATGGTAGAAGTCGTCCCCCGGCTTGACCGAGGTGTCCATGTTGGCCGGGTCGATCGGCTTGCCGGCCGAGGCCGGGCCGGTGACGAAGCCGAGCCCCGACGCCAGCATCATGGCGAAGAACGGGCGGGCGAGCGCGGCAAGGTGTGTGCGTGTGGCGTGCGACATCAGGGGTCTCCTTCGAGCGGTGAGATGCTGGGACATGGCCCATTCCGGCCGGACAGACTGTCGCAGCCAACCACGCCGGAGCCCTGGTTTCCTAGCCCCGAGTGGACGGGCGAGGCGTCCGGGGCCACGAGCGCGGCCTGCGCGCCGCTGGGCTCGAGCGGGCCCCCGGCGGGCCCCGTTCGCGGCGCGTCCGGTGGCGGGCGGGCCCGGCCCTCGGGGGTGTCTACCGATCGGTGCCGGCGGGGGCGACACTTCTCAAAAAGCGCCGGTCCGCGCGGGCGCGCCCCGGATGGTGCCCCCAGAAAGGCTGAGTTTCGCGGTGCCGCAGGTCATTCCCCGGGGGCGGCTCCCGACCGCCGGGGACGACACTTCTCAACCGGCGGTGGCGCCCCGGATGATGCCCCCAGGAAGGCGAGTCCGTTGTGCCGCAGGTCATTGAAGGGGCCGGCCAGTGACTGGCTTGCGATTTGCCTTGCGGACCCCGCGACTTGGCCCCGTCCAAGAGAGTTTGAGCAAGCGTCGGAGGGACCCGGCGGAGCGACCAGGCAACTCAGCAGGCATGCCGCTCGGAGCGTCATCGCCAGGCTGCCCACCTCGCCCGAAGGGAGTCCAGGCGCCATGTCGTCGAGCAGTTACGCGCGGAAGGAAGC
>VBPB01000143.1 GCA_005893365.1 Candidatus Eiseniibacteriota bacterium | reverse complement strand
CTGCTGGACCTTGGTCAGCAACTCGGCCGTGCCGCCGGCGCTCGACGCGACCAAGCTCACCCTCTCGACCACGAACATCGCGCAGAACGAGTTCTACGACCAGGGAGCCGCCGCCCTCTCGCTGCCGACGCTCTGGATCATCGAGGCCCGTTGTCGCCGCGTGAGCGGCTCGACGACCTCGAGCCTCCGCGCGCCGATCAGCATCCAGTTCCAGCGCTCGGCGAGCCAGGTGAACCTGCTCTCGATCGGGAATGGCGAGATCTTCCTGCTGGCCAGCGACGCCGCGCGCGGCGCCACCGCCACGGTCCCGACCAGCGACGCCATGCACACCTATCGCATCGAGGTGAACGGCACCGCCATCCAGGTCTTCTACGACGGGGTGCTGACGCTCGCGGGTTCGCTCTACGCCTGCTCCGGTGTCGCGTCCTGGGCCCGCATCTTCTGGGGCGAGGGCAGCTCGCTGGTCTGGTGGGAGACCTTCACGCACAACGGCAGCGCGAACACCGGCTGTGTGACCGCCGCGGGCAGCCGACCTGGGGCTCGCTCAAGACGCTGTATCGCTAGCCGTCCCGCCCCGCGACTCCGGTTCGCCGTTGGCCGAGCGCCCGGCCGGTTGGCGCGGACCGCCCGGCGGCGGTAGGCTGCCTGTGGCCGGCGCGGGGCCTAGGAAGGCAGCCGCGGTCCGGCACCGCGCCGGAGCATCCACAGGGACGGGATGGGACCGATGGCCGAAACCGCCGTGAAGTCGTCGCACGTCAGCGAGCAGGAAGCCCGTGCTTTGGCCGAGGCCTCGCGCGAGACCGTCTGGACCGCGCCGTCGTTCGTGCGCGAGCTGTTCCTCGGCAGCCTCCAGATCGGCCTCATCCACCCGCACCCCGAGCCCGACCCCGAGGAGCAGCGCCGCGGCGCCGAGTTCATGGCGCGGCTCGAGCGCTTCCTGCGCGAGCAGGTGGACGGCGAGCGCATCGAGCACGAGGCCCGCATCCCGCCCGAGGTCCTCCAGGGCCTGCGCGACTTGGGCGCCTTCGGCATCAAGATCCCGCGCGAGTACGGCGGCCTCGGCCTCTCGCAGTACACCTACGGCCGGGCGATGTCGCTGTGCGGCTCGGTGTCGAGTGCCCTGGTGACGCTGCTCTCCGCGCACCAGTCGATCGGCGTCCCGCAGCCGCTCAAGCTGTTCGGCACCGAGGCGCAGAAGCAGAAGTACCTGCCGCGGCTGGCGCGCGGCGCCATCTCGGCGTTCGCGCTCACCGAGGTCGACGTCGGCTCGGATCCGGCGCGCATGACCACGACCGCGGTGCCCACGCCGGACGGTTCCGCGTACCTCCTGGACGGCGAGAAGCTATGGTGCACCAACGGCACCATCGCCGAGCTGATGGTGGTGATGGCGCGCACCCCGGGCAAGGACGGCAAGCCCGGGCCGATCAGCGCGTTCATCGTCGAGACCGCCTGGCCCGGGGTCGAGGTGGCGCACCGCCTCGAGTTCATGGGCCTGCGCGGGATCGAGAACGCGCTGATGCGCTTCCGCGGCGTGCGCGTGCCGAAGGAGAACCTCCTGGGCGAGGAGGGCCGCGGGCTCAAGCTGGCGCTGGTCACGCTCAACACCGGGCGGCTCACCGTGCCCGCCGGGTGCGCCGCGGCGGGGAAATGGTGCCTGCAGGTGGCGCGCACCTTCGCCGGCAAGCGGGTCCAGTGGGGCCGGCCGGTCGGCCGCCACGACGCGGTCGCCCAGATGCTCGCCGAGATCGCCGCCAAGACCTACGCCATGGAGGCGGTCGCCGACCTGGGCTCACTGCTGGCCGATCGCGGCCGCTCCGACATCCGGCTCGAGGCGGCGCTCGGCAAGCTGTGGAACACCGAGGTCGCCTGGGAGCTGGGCGACCTCGCGGTCCAGGTGTGCGGCGGCCGCGGCTACGAGACCGCGCGCTCGCTGGCGATGCGCGGCGAGGCGGCGATCCCGCTCGAGCGGCTGCTGCGCGACCTGCGCATCAACCGCATCTTCGAGGGCACGAGCCAGATCATGCGGCTGTTCATCGCCCGCGAGGCCCTGGACGTTCACCTCAAGGCCGCCGGCGACGTGGTGATGCCGGGCGTGCCGTTGGGGCGAAGGCTGGCCGGGGCGCTCAAGGCCGGCGCGTTCTACGCCGCGTGGTACCCCAGCCGCTGGCTGGGCTGGGGACGGTGGCCGCAGTACGGCGCCTTCGGGCCGCTGGCCGATCACCTGCGTTACCTGGAACGGGCCTCGCGCCGGCTGGCGCGCCGCCAGTTCCACCTCATGGTCCAGCACGGCCCGGCGCTCGAGCAGCGGCAGGCGCAGCTGTTCCGCTGCGTCGACATCGGCGCCGAGCTGTTCGCGATGGCCGCGACCTGCGTGCGCGCCGACCGCGACCGGCGCCAGGCCGGGCGTGACGACACCGCGACCGAGCTGGCGGACCTGGTCTGCCGCCAGGCGCGGCGCAAGGTCGAGACGCTGTTCCGCAGCCTCGACGCCAACGACGACCTGCGCGGCTACCGGGTCGCGCGCGGCGCCCTGGACGGCCGGTACGCCTGGCTCGAGGAGGGCATCGTCGCGGCACCCACCGAGCCGGCGGCGGCCGAGGCGGTCGCGGCTCCGGCCGAGATGGCGAGCCGCGGGGCGGCGGCGGGGCAGTAGGGGCGGACGGGAGGCGCCGCGCCCGCTAGGGCTCAGCGGGCCCGCGTCACCTCGAAGATGGCGATGCCGGTGCGCGGCCCCTCGCGGCCGAAGTAGATCATCCGCAGCCGGCGCTCGCGCGCCCGGAACGCCGGGTCGGTCATGAGCGGGATGAACTGCTTGCGGATCGTCCACATCACGTATTCCTCGACCACCAGATAGTCCGCGCCCCGCCGCACCGCGTAGTCGACCAGCGCGTCGTAGTCGTCGTCGGGCATGAGCGCCTGGGGCATCCCGGCGAAGAACGGGATGTAGGGCTTGCGGTCCATCACCAGCGCGCCGGGCTTCCCGTGCTCGGCGAGCCACCGGCCCGCCTTGCGGTACGCCCTCGTCGGCCCGTCCTCGGAGCGGCGCAGCGCGTCTCCCGCCGGGCCGCGCCAGCACCAGCCGAGGCCGAGCGCCAGGACCAGCGCGAGCGCGCCGCGCGCGAGCCCACGCGCGCGCGTCCGTCCCGGGTCCAGCCGGCCCACCAGCCAGGCGCCGCCGATCGCGGCGAAGATGGCGAGCGCCGGCACCATCGTCTGCGGATAGCGCAGGTGCGGCGTGACGCCGAGCAGGGGCAGGACCGGCAGGATGGCGAGCGGGGCCAGCAGCGGCCCGGGCCGGATCACCATGCCGATCAGGCTCAGCAGCAGGAGCGGCGCGGGCCAGGTCTGGTGCACGCGCTTAAGCTGGCCCTTGAGCCGGTCGGGATAGCGGGCCGCCGCGCGCGCGAGCGCGGTGCCGAGCCGCGCGAGCGCGGGGCTCGCCGGGACCGCGGCCAGCGATTCGGCGCCGGTGGCGTGCCACTCGGCGTCGTCCTGCGTGGCGCCGGCGGCGGCGACGAGATTGGTCTTGGGCGTCAGCGTCAAGGCGTGGTGCTCGGCGCTGAGCATCGCGACCTCGGGGAGTGCGGCGAGCGCGAACGCCAGCAGCCACACCGCGCGACGCTTGAGCGGCGAGACCGCCGGGAGGGCCGCGGCCGCCACCACCATCGCCTCGGGGCGCACGCAGTAGGCGAGCCCGAGCAGGCCGCCGCCCCAGGCCGGCCGGCCGCCCGCGAGCACCAGCAGGGCGAGGTAGGTGAGGCACTGGAACGTGGACTCGGTCATCACCGCCCCGCTCGAGAGCGCCAGCAGCGGGTGGAGCGCCACCAGGGCGGCGGCCGCGGCGGCGGCGCGGGCCGGCAGGAGACCGCGCGCGAGGCGCCAGGTCACGGCGATGAGCAGCAGGCCGGCGGCCAGCGACACGATCCGGCCGGGCCACTCGCGCCCCGGGACGCCCAGGCTCGCCAGGGCCACCAGGGCCGAGTAGCCGTGGTGGGCGGGGCCGAGCGGCTCCCGCGCGTGTCCCCACTGCTCGGCCATCAGGACGTAGAGGGGCGAGTCCATGGTGAGGCCGCTCGAGTGGAACAGCACCCACCCGCGCAGGAGGGCGCCGGCCACGAGCGCGGCGCCGAGCAGCAGCCCGCCTGCGAGGCGCGGGCGACCGCCGGCCCGGGAACGTCGGGCGCGCGGGGTGGGTCTTGGGGACATGGGCGGCGAGGCTAGTGAAGCGATGGTGGCCGTGGCAATCCGGCCTTGGCACGCGACGCCCGACCCGACGCCCGACCCGACGCCCGACCCGACGCCCGACCCGACGCCCGACTCGGCGCCCGACTCGACGCCCGACCCGACGCACAACCCGCCCGCCGCCGCGTGTGCGCGGACCGCCCGGATCCCGGGTCCGGAACCCCCGTTGCCCGCGGACGGGGTCTGTTGCACAATGCCGGACCGGTGCCCGCCAGGGAGGCGGGCGAGCGTGTCCGGCCGCCCCAAGGGCCGACGCGCGCCACGCCGCACGACCGGGCCAGACCCGCGGCCCCAAGTCGGCGTCATCCATCCTAAGGGAGCCATCCGGCCGATCGTGGCCTCACCCATCTCGACCACAAGCCGCCGCCAGATCATCGCCCTGCTGCTCGGGGCGCTGTCGGTGCTGACGCTCGCCAGTGTGGCGACCTACCAGCCGCCGCTGCCGTTCGCGCGCCCCTGGACGGCCGCGAACGCCTGCGGGCCGGTGGGGGCGACCCTCGCCTTCGCCCTGATCTGGGCGGTGGGGCGGGTCGCCGCCTTCGGCGCCCCGCTCATCGCCGGCGCCTGGTCGGTGAACCGCTTCCGCGACCGTCCGGTCGCCCCGCTGCTCCTGACCACGCTGCTCGGCGCCCTGATCGCCTTCGAGGTCTGCACGCTGTTCGGCCTGGGCGGCCTCGCGCGCGCGACCTGGACCGGCGGCTGGGGGCTCGCGGGCTCGCTGGCGATGCGCTCGGCGCTCGGCGGCGTGGGCTCGTGGATCGTGGCGGGGGCCCTGCTCGGCGTGACCGTGCTGGCGGCGAGCGAGCTGGGCTTCCACTGGCTCAAGCCGCTGCTGCGCGGCACGCTGCTCGCCCCGTTCGCGGGGTTGGCCCGGCTCGGGCGCTCGTGGCAGGAGAGCCACGAGGCCGGAGCCGGCCGAGGCCAAGAGCCGGCCGCGCATCGTCGGCGAGACCGCGGGCGCCACGCCCGCGGCCAAGCCGGCCATGGCCCAGGGCCCGGGCGGCCAGGTGGACCAGCTCACGCTCCCGCTCATGCCGCCGCGCCAGCCGGCCCGGCCGCGCCCCAAGCCGCCCATCCCCGCGGGCGCCAACGGCCACACGCCGGCAGCCCCGACCGGACCGGTGCCGACCGAGGCGTTCCCGACCCTGAGCCTGCTCGCCCTGCCGGCGCAGCAGGAGGATCTGATGAGTGCCGCCGAGCTCAACGCCGAGGCCGAGCTGCTGGCGGCCAAGCTCGCCGACTTCGACATCCATGGCCGGGTCACCGAGATCCACCCCGGGCCGGTGGTCACCACCTTCGAGTTCGAGCCCGCCGCCGGGGTCAAGGTCAACCAGATCGTCTCGCGCGAGGACGACCTGGCGCTGGCGCTGCGCGCCCAGCGCATCCGCATCCTGGCGCCCATCCCCGGCAAGGGGGCGGTCGGCGTCGAGATCCCGAACCGCAGCCGCCGGACGGTGTATCTCCGGGAGGTGCTCGCCTCGGCGGAGTACGAGGCCAGCGACGCGGCGCTCAAGGTGCCGATGGGCGTCGACGTGGTGGGCCGTCCGTTCGTGGCCGACCTGACCAAGATGCCGCACGTGCTGGTGGCGGGGGCGACCGGTTCGGGCAAGAGCGTCTGCCTCAACGCGATCATCACCGGCCTGCTGTTCCAGCACACCCCCAAGACGCTGCAGATGGTCCTGATCGATCCCAAGATGCTCGAGCTGTCCGCCTACAACGGCATCCCGCATCTGGTCATGCCGGTGATCACCGAGGCCAAGCGCGCGAGCCGCGCCCTGCGCTGGGGCGTCTCCGAGATGGAGAAGCGCTACAAGCTCATGGCCACCTGCGGCGCGCGGAACATCGCCGCGTACAACGACAAGGTCGCGGCCGGGCTGGTGCCGACCGGCCCCGCCACGCCCGACGGCCGGCCCGCGGCGCCCCCCGAGGCGCTCTCCTACGTGGTGGTGATGATCGACGAGCTCGCCGACCTCATGCTGACGGTGCCGGCCGAGATCGAGGAGCCGATCGCGCGGCTGGCGCAGATGGCGCGCGCGGTGGGCATCCACCTCGTGCTCGCCACCCAGCGCCCGTCGGTGGACGTCATCACCGGCGTGATCAAGGCGAACTTCCCGTCGCGCGTGGCCTTCCAGGTGGCGAGCAAGACCGACTCGCGCACCGTGCTCGACATGAACGGCGCCGAGAACCTGCTCGGCCACGGCGACATGCTGTTCACGCCCGCCGGCAAGCCCGAGCCCTACCGCATCCACGGCGCCTACGTCTCGGAGGAGGAGACCGCGCGCGTGGTCGAGTTCTGGCGCGCGAAGGCGACGCCCGGCGCCGCCCCGCCGCTCGCCACCGACGCCACGCTGTCGGACGCCGACGAGGAGGAGGGCGGCGAGGGCGGCGAGTTCGACGACGCGCTCATCCACGAGGCGGCGCGCCTGGTGGTCACCCATCAGCAGGGCTCGACCTCGCTGCTGCAGCGCCGGCTCAAGGTGGGCTACTCGCGCGCCGGCCGGCTCATGGACCAGCTCGAGAACCTGGGCGTGGTCGGCCCCTTCCAGGGCAGCAAGGCGCGCGACGTGCTGGTGGACGAGCGCTGGCTCGAGGATCGGGGCCTCGAGTGACGCGCCCTGCGAGCCCGGTCCGCGCCCCCCGCGCGGCCGCGACCCCGACGCTGGCGTTCGTCACCCTCGGCTGCCCCAAGAACACGGTGGACTCCGAGGCCATGCTCGGCCTCATGGTGGCGGACGGCTTCCGCACCGTGGGCGACGCCCGCGAGGCGGACGTGGCGGTGGTCAACACCTGCGCGTTCCTGGCCAGCGCGGTGCGCGAGTCGCGCGAGACCATCGCCAAGATCGCCGCCTTGAAGCAGGCGGGCCGGCTGCGCGGCCTGATCGTGACCGGCTGCCTGGCGCAGCGCGCCGGCGGCTCGCTGCTCGACGACTTCCCCGAGGTGGACGCGGTGCTCGGCACCGGCCAGTGGCGCGAGGTGGCGCTCGCCGCCCGTCACGTGCTGGCGGGCGGCGCGCGCCGGGCGCGCATCGAATCACCGGGGGGTGCGCTCGACGACCGCGTGCCGCGCGCCCTGTCCACGCCGCGCCATCTCGCCTACCTCAAGATCTCCGAGGGCTGCGACCACCGCTGCACCTTCTGTATCATCCCGCGCCTGCGCGGCGACCAGAGGAGCCGCCCGATCGCGGACCTCAAGGCCGAGGCCTCACGCCTGGCGCGCTCCGGCGTGCGCGAGCTCAACCTCATCGGCCAGGACACCACCGGCTACGGCACCGACCTGCCGGGACGGCCGGCGCTGGCCGACCTGCTGGCCGCCCTCGACACGGTCGCGGGCCTCGACTGGATCCGCGTGCACTACACCTACCCGCGGCTGTGGAGCGACCGCTTGATCGAGGTGTGGGCCCATGCCAAGCGGGTGGTGCCCTACGTGGACATGCCGCTCCAGCACATCGCGGCCGAGCCGCTGCGCACGATGGGCCGCGGCATGACCGCTCAGGACACCCGCGCGCTGGTCCGGCGCATCAAGGCCGGCATCCCGGGGGTCGCCTTCCGCACCAACTTCATCGTCGGCTTCCCCGGCGAGACCGAGGCGCACGTCGCCGAGCTGGAGCAGTATCTGGAGGAGGAGCCCTTCGACCACGTGGTGGTGTTCGCCTACGAGCGCGAGATCGAGACCCCGTCTTACGGGATGCGCGGCCAGGTCCCGGTCGCGGAGCGGCGGCGGCGGCGCGCCCGACTGCTGGCCAAGCAGCAGCGGCTGTCGGCCGAGCGGCTGTCGCGGCGCATCGGCGAGCGCGTGACGGTGATGATCGACGGCCCGGCCCCCGGGCGGCGGCGCGCGGGCGCCCCGGCGGCGTGGGCGGCGCGCACCGCCGGCTCGGCGTGGGAGGTGGACGGGGGGCTGGTGGTGGAAGGCGAGGGGCTGACGCCGGGGAGGTTGGTCCCGGTCCGCGTCGTCGGCGCCTCGGCGTACGATCTGCTGGCGCGCGTCGACGCGCCGGCGCGCCCGGAGCCGATCGTCCTCGAGACATCCCCCCTCCTGAGAGGATCCCGCTGATGCGTCCCTCGTGCACGATGGCCCTGCTGGGTGCCCTGCTGGTGGTCGCCCCGGCCGGGGCCAAGACGTTCCGCTACTCGAGCGGTCCCGCGCCCAAGGTGGACACCGTGCTCGCGGTCGCCGAGCCCATCCTGGAGCCGATCGTGCGGGTGCGGGGCCCGCGCGTGCCGCTCACCAACCTCCAGCTGGTGACCACGGTCGCCTACGTGGCGTTCGAGAAGGCGCTCACCACCGTGCCGCTCGACAGCGGCGGCCGCGTGCTGGTGGCGCCCGCCGAGAGCCATCCGCTCAACTTCGTGGTCGAGCACGCGGTGCTGCGCGTGCTGGCCAAGCGCGGCATGACCGTCATCGTGCGCCGCGGCATCCTCCCAGACGACAGCCTGCTGGCGATCGCGGGCGGCCCGGACGTGCCGGTGCTGGAGTACCAGCTGGCCTCGGCGCGCGTCACCTATCTTAGGTTGCGCGGCTGGCTCCCGGGCCGGGTCAAGATCGAGCGGCAGGCGCTGGTGGAGGGGGCGCTCACGCTGCGCGACCCGACCCACTCCACGGTGCGCTGGACCGGCGATGCCGTCCACAACCTGGTGGACGCGTTCCCGCGCGGCCAGCTCCCGCTGGTCGAGGACGCGCGCTATGCCGACCTCAAGGGCGAGGTGCCGACGCGCAGCGCCGGCAAGGCGCTCGAGCCCATCGCCGTCATCGCCATCATCGGCGGCCTGGTCGCCCTGTTCTTCCAGAATCGGCCCTAGTGTCCCGTCCCAGAAGTACCTTGCCAGTCGGCTGCCGCTGCATCCCGGCGGCCGGCGTTGCTCCTCCTCGAGGTATCTCACTGATACGACTTCGTCGTCGCGCCTTGCCCGCCGGGCGCAGCGGCAGCCTTGGTGGTCAAGCTACTTCTGGGACGGGACACTAGGAGACCTCGTGATCCGACGTTCGCTCGCGCGGCGCATCGCCGCGCTGCTCGTGCCGCTGGTGCTCGCCGGCTGCGGCGCCGGACTGATGCCCACGGTCCATTCGGAGGCGGAGCGCCTGACGCTGGCGCGCACGCTCCACGACCGCGGCGACTACGGGACCGCCGCCGAGCTCCTCAGCCTCTACGTGACCAACAACGGGGGCGCGGCGGACGTGGACGAGGCCCTGTTCCTGTTGGGCGACTGCCACCTCAGGAACAAGGACTGGGTGGCGGCCAGCGGCGACTTCGAGCGGCTGCTGCGCGACTACCCCGAGAGCGACTCGAGCGCGGCCGCCCGATTCGGGCTGGCCGAGGCCGACTTCGCCCAGTCGCGCTCGGCCGACTTCGATCAGGAGTTCACGCTCAAGGCGCTCGGGGAGTGGCAGCGCTACGCGCGCGACTTCCCCGAGCACTGGCGCGTCGGCGAGGCGCAGCAGCGCATCCTGGCCTGCCGCACCCGGCTCGCCGACAAGCTCATCCGCACCGCGAGGCTGTATCTCCAGCTGCGCCACATCGAGCCCGCGCGCGTCTACTTCCGCAGGGTGACGACCGAGTACGCCGACACCGTCTGGCTGGCCGAGGCGGAGCTGGGCCTGGCCCTCTGCGACGCCCGCGACGGCCGCCGCGAGGAGGCCATCACGCAGTTCAAGGGCATCGAGGAACGCTACGCCGGCCGGCCGGTCGCCCAGCGCGCGGCCCGCGAGCGGAAGCGTCTCGAACGCCGGTCGTAGCCATGCGACGCATCGGCCTGTTCGGCGGCACCTTCGACCCGCCGCACCTCGGCCACCTGGCGCTCGCCGAGCACGCCCGCGACCGCCTGCGACTCGACGAGGTGCGCTTCGTCCCCGCCGGCCAGCCGCCCCACAAGCGCGGCGCCACCATCGCCAAGGCGGCGGCGCGCCTGGCGATGACCCGGCGCGCGGTGCGCGGGAATCCCGCCTTCACGGTCTCCACCCTCGAGATCCGCCGCGGCGGTCCGTCGTTCACCGTCGCGACCCTGCGGGCGGTGGCGGCCGAGCGCCCGCGGGCCCGGCTCTATCTCCTGATCGGCGCCGACAGCCTCGACGACTTCGCGACCTGGCACGAGCCGGAGGCGATCCTGCGCCTCGCGACCCTGGTGGTGGCGGGCCGCCCGGGGGCGGGGGCCGCGCCGCGGGTCCGAGGGCCCGCCCGGCGCGGGGGCATCGTGCGGCTCGACAACGCCGAGATCGCGCTCTCCTCGAGCCTGGTGCGCGCCCGCGTGCGGGCCGGCCGCTCGGTGCGCTATCTGGTGCCCGACGCGGTCGCGGCCTACATCGCGCGCCACCGCCTCTATCGGCGGCGCGCGTGAGCTACCGGCCGCGGGAGTTCTGGGAGGAGCGGCTCGCCGGGCACTTCGACCTGCGCGGCAGCGGGGAGACCGGGCTCTCGCTCGCCTACAACCGGGCCTGCTACCGGCTGCGGCGGCGCGTGCTGACTAGGGCCCTGGCCGCCCAGGGATTCGATCCGCGCGGCCGGACGGTGCTCGACGTGGGCTGCGGCACCGGGTTCTTCACCGCCTACTATCTCGAGCGCGGCGCCCGCGTCACCGGGGTCGACATCGCCCCGACCTCGGTCGCGACGCTGGCGCGGCGCCATCCCGAGGCCACCTTCGTGCTGGCCGACGTGGGGGAGCAGCCGGTCCCCGGGCGCCACGATCTGGTCAACGCGTTCGACGTGCTCTACCACATCACCGACGACGCCCGCTGGGAGACCGCGGTCACCCACCTGGCGGCGGCGGTGGCCCCCAAGGGCCTGCTGCTGATCTCGGACACCTTCAGCGACATGGGTACCCTGGCCGCGCACAACCGCATGCGCTCGATGATCCGCTACCGCGGCCTGCTGGACGCGGCCGGGCTC